>JBKBIS010000051.1:0-9087 GCA_046294145.1 Brevinematales bacterium
GGGAGAATATTTAAATAGCAAGTATCCAGAGAGAAATCTTCTTCTTTATGGAGAACCATGGAATGGGTATGCTTCTGATCCTGCAGAAAGTAGCAAGGTGCGACTTGGCAAGATGCCTCTTCTCGCCTCGGCTCATGTTGGGGCATTTAATCCCAAGTATAGAGAGAGGCTAAAAGGGGACAACGATGGCAAGGGGAAGGCCTATGCTTTTGGAGTGAAACCTGACTGGACAGGGGGAATTCCTGCTGGAGTGCGAGGATCTATCATGTATAATAAGGGCATCTATGCCCTTGCGGATAACTGGGATTCTATGTTTGCCTACGATCCAGAGCAATCCATTAACTATATTTCTGCTCATGACAATCTCTGCTGGTGGGACAAAATACGGTATACAGGGGCTACAAATGGGAGTGAAGGTACCAATATCAATAAGTTTGGTATTGGAATTATTTTGACCTCACAGGGGATACCTTTTCTTCATGCAGGAGATGAGTTCCTGAGGACGAAGGTTCTTAATGAGAATAGTTCTACAGACTGGGACAAAGCCAAAAATTCCTACAATGCAGGCGACGAGGTGAACAAGATTCGCTGGAATCTCAAAGTGTCAAATATTTCTGTTTTCTCCTACTATACAAATATGATATGGCTGAGAAGGACATATCCCCATTTTCGTTATACAACCTGGGATGATGTGGATCAATACGTGAAATCGGGATTGGCAAATGATTGGTACGTAACTACCAATTTTCTCATGGGAACTCCTTTGGGACAACCTGATCTTTTTGTGGTATATAACGCTGGATCTGATTTTACGGTGGCTTTGCCATCAGGGAGTTGGACTATTATAGCGAATAGAAACGGGGCCACTAATATTACGAACCAGAGTGGGAATGTTGTGGTAAAGCAGTATGAAGTGCTTGTCCTGAAAAAACAATAGATTCTTTCTCCCTTTTGAGACATACTTTTGGCGGGGAAAACTTGCTTTTTTCTTGTTTTCCCCTTATACTATTACTCTCATAAGGGAGAGGTGTCCGAGTCTGGCTTAAGGAGCACGCTTGGAAGGCGTGTGTACAGCAATGTACCGAGGGTTCAAATCCCTCCCTCTCCGCCATAGACCGCTACGGCTTTGTAGCGGTATATCTTTTTTGTTGGATGCATTTTTTGCCCACATAATGTGGGTGGTAACAAGAAGGGTTTTTATTTTTTTCATAAGGATATGTTTCCAATCTGGAAGGCTAAAAACCACTTTCTTTTTCTAAAGATAGGCACTTTTTTGGAAAGACCAGAATTGCTTTCTTTGTGAGGTGACACAGGGGGAAGTTTTACAGAGGAAGGTGTTTCTGAAGGGTTGTTTCTATCAGAGGGTAGGGAAAAGATCTCTTTTTTTTCAAATAGAAGTATTTTATCTAATTTTCTGATATAGACTTAAAAGGAAAAATTTCTGAAAAAAGTGGAGAGCACATGTTCTTTCTCAAAATTTGCTCTTTCCTCAAAAAACTCTTATAATATTTTTTGTAAAAAAAGAATCCAGAGGAGGCATCTATGAAGATGTGGAGAGTTTTTTTCTTTTTTATTGTCATGATGAGTATAGCTGGATGTTACAATATTGACAGAGTTCGTCCAAACAATATCCAAAAGTTCATGGAGAAATATCCGGATAGGGGAATTATTTATCTTACCTATAGCTACTACAATCCAGAAGGCAAATATATTGATGCCCTTGGTATTTATCGTTTTCTATGGAACTACAAACAACCCCAGGAGACTTACTATCTTCTTGAGATGGAGAATACCAAAAGTAATGAAATGGTTGTCTACTATACGGCTCCTACGGTTATTAATCCTGTTGATTTTATTGTCAGTAATACTTCCTTTAATACTACGATGTTGAGGCATAATTTTTCAGAACAGCCGATTTATGTACAAACAGGAGAGATCGTTTATCTTGGTCATATATATATCGAGATTACCAATACAAAGGCGGGATTTCTCTCAACAACAGCCTATAGATTGTTGTGGCAAGATAAGGAATCGACTGACAAAGAAGCCCTTTTCAAAAGTTTCCCCCAGCTTTCTAACTGGGTGTGGCGAAAACAGCTTGTAGAGGTTTACGTCAAGCCACAAACGGTTCTTCCACAGCCGCCTGCACAAACTGCTACTCCTGTTCCGCAGGTTATTTATGTAACTAATGTTATTGTGGTTACCAATACTACGAACAAGTAATTGAAGCATCTTTGAAAGTAGGGTTTTTGTGGTTGTTTTTCGGCTTCTTTTTATTTCTCCCTGGTAGATAGGGAAGTATTTGCAAAATATCTTTCTTATCTCTACACTATACTATCTTTTTCAGGATGGACCATGATAGATACGCGTTTCCTTGAGGAGTATGTTTTCCCCTTTGTAGAAAAGCCGGGTCGTTATATAGGAGGGGAAATTCATAGTGTTTGCAAATCTCATCATAAGAGAACCACGTTGGCTCTTGTTTATCCTGATATTTATGAGATTGGTATTTCTAACCTGGGTATACGTATTCTCTACGATCTTGTGAATAGAGATGATCGATTTGTATGTGAAAGAGCTTATACCCCTTGGATGGATATGGAGGCAAAACTCCGGCAGTACCAGATCCCTTTGTATAGTCTTGAGAGCAAGACACCGCTTCGGGAATTTGATGTGGTGGGATTTAGCTTTCAGTATGAGCTTCTCTACACCAACTTTCTCACTGTTCTTGATCTGGCTGGTATACCCTTCTTCTCTCGTGAAAGAACGGAGCAGGATCCCCTGGTCATTGCTGGAGGACCAATTACGGGAAATATTGAGCCGATTGCTGATTTTGTTGATGCGGTGTGTGTAGGGGATGGAGAGCCAGCCCTTCTTGAGATAATGGAACTTCTTCATACTCATTCCTCTCTTTCACGACAGGAGATTCTTCATGGGTTGGTGGAGATTCCTGGGGTATATGTGCCTTCTTTGTATACCCTTCGCAGGCAAGAGGGGATGGTGATTCCTGAGGGGAAAGTGGTGCGTCTCAGGACAGAGCAAGATTTAGAGAAACTTCCTTTTGTCACAAAACAGATTATTCCAAATTGTGAAGCTGTACAGGATAGGGCTGTTGTTGAGGTTTCGAGAGGGTGTACAAGGGGATGTCGTTTTTGTCAGGCGGGTATTCATTATAGACCCGTCAGAGAGAGAAGTGTGGCTACTATTCTTGAACTGGCCAGGGATGCAGTGAAGCAAACTGGTTATCGGGAGTTTTCTCTCATCAGTCTTTCCATAAGTGACTATTCAAGACTGAATGAACTTCTTCCTCTTTTGCATGAGCAGTTTTCTCCTCATGGAATTTCTTTTTCTCTTCCAAGTTTGCGGCTTGATAGTTTTACAATTGATCTTGCCGAGAAGGTTCAGGAAATTCGTAAGTCTGGCCTTACTTTTGCGGTTGAGGGAGCGACTGATGAGATTCGTCGTTCTATTAATAAAACCGTGACGGAAGAAGATCTCTTTGGTGTTATTGAAATTGCGCAGAACTTTGGCTGGCGATCGGTGAAGCTTTATTTTATGATAGGTCTTCCCTATACCAATCCATCGGAAGAGGTTAGAGGAATTCAGCATCTTCTTGAAACACTTAGTCGTCGTTTTCGGAGTATTACTTTGACAGCAAGTGTGGCTGTTTTTATTCCCAAGCCTCATACTCCTTTCCAGTGGGCTGGACAGATGGATCCGGATGAGGCTCTTGAATATTTTCAGGGGCTTATTGCTTATTTTCGACGGAATCATCGGGTACAGATTCGCTATAATCATCCCCATCTGAGTTTTTTAGAAGGGGTGTTTTCTCGAGGAGATCGTCAGTTGGGAAGGGTTATTCTCGAGGCCTGGAGAAGGGGGGCGCGTTTTGATAGTTGGAATGATAAGATTCGTCTTGATCTATGGATGGAATGTTTTGAAAAGATGGGCATTGATCCCTGGCATTATTTGAAATCGAAGGGAGATGATACACCTCTTCCCTGGCAGGTGATTGAAATCGTTAGTAAGGATTTTCTTTTGAGAGAAAAGAAAAAGGCTGAACAAAGGCTCTATGCTAAGGATTGTCGTAAACGCTGTGTGAATCAGTGTGGAGTGTGTGATTTTGTGACACTCAGACCAAGGGAGGCAGAAAAAAAAGAGGCTTTTGTTGATGGGAATTTTCTCTCCAATCTTCAGATAGGGAAGGAGCCGTTGGAGATCTTGCGGTTTTCCTTTACTAAAAGGGGAAATAGTCGCTATCTTTCGCCAATAGATCTTGAGGAAGTGTTTTCGAGGGCTGTGATAAGATCAAATCTCCCTGTTTGTTATACGAGAGGATTCAATCCACACTTTCGTTTTGCTTTTTTGTGGGCTTTGCCAGTCGGTTTTGAGAGTGATCAGGAGATAGTAGAGGTTATGGTCTGGAAACATCTTCTTCCCGAGGAGTGGAGAGAGCGTTTCAATGAGAGTTTGCCTGATGGCATTCGAGTTACTTCAGCGACTCTCTTGCCTCTTGGAACAAAGGCACTTAGTCAGCGAGCCAAAACGCATCTCTGTGAAATGACGGTGGAAGCCCCTTCTCTTTTTTCTTCTCTTTTCTCTATTCCTGAAGAGGCAACTTTTCTCAAACGGACAAAGTCTGGGGAAAAGTTGTTGGTGCTCCGAGAGTATATTCATTCTCTTTCTATGGAGGGAATGACCAGGGTATGTTTTATTCTCACAGAAGGGGGAATGCGTGTTCAGGATGTGCTTGAGGCTATCACAGGTATTGGTATGCCTGAACTTCTTCGATATCATCCTCTTCTTCTCAGGCGATTTGTTATCCAGGAGGGTAGAGAGGTTTCTCTCATGGAATTATAATCTTTTTTTGACAATGAGTGGTGCTTCTTTCTTTTTGAGGTTTTCCCTGTCTTAAGTGAAGGAATGGGTTTCTTTCTCTGTCTCAAGATTTTTGTTTTTTCTCCGAAAATCAAAAAATAGGAGGGCCTCATGGCAAGATGGGTGTGGATGATGCTTTTGCCTGCTCTGGGATGGGCTACTATTTTTCAGCCAATAGAAGAAAAAAGATTTACTTTTGATACACTTTCCTGGTATCGTATAGAGAATCTTCGTTTAGTGACACAGAAAAATGGTGTGTTTCTTCGATTGATTGAGGAAAGACCAGCCGCCGATCTCAGTGAGGATCTTCTCCTTGATTTTGAGGATCGGGCTCCACTTTTGAAAAACTATCAGATTACATATGAGAATTATATTCCCAATCCGTTTCAGGTTCGCAGTGGAAAGATAAGCGCCAAGTTTTTCACTAAGAATCAGAGTATTCGCTTGCTCCCAAAAAGTAGTGCTCTTTTTCGCCCGGGCTCTATTCCGGGAAGTTTTACGATTGAGTTCTGGAGTTATTTTTATCAGATCTATGAGGGGCAATCTATTGTGGAATTTGTTGGAAATAACCTGGGTGATGAAAGTGATCAAAACACCTATGGATTTCGTATTGTTGTCAAAAAAAATAGACTCACCTGTATTTTTGAAAACTTTTTCTGGGATGGGGAGGAGAGTTATTCGGTGGAGATTTCAGAGGATATGCCACTCCTTTTGAATCGCTGGGAACATCATGCGGTGTCATTTAATATTCTTGATGGGCGATTAGTAACATGGCGGGGGGGTGTGGAACAACAAACCCTGTGGGTGACCAAAACTCGTCGTTCTCGTTCTACTATTTTGATTCCGAAGATAAAAGAGGAAATCCATGCTTCTTTGACTATTGGGCAGGGTGGTTTTCTTTCGATGGATAATTTTGCGATTTTGCCCAATTTCAAGGAGAGGTATGCCATTCAGAACTACAGGCAAAGGCCTGCAGAACTGGTGAGTACAGTGTATAAGATGCCTTTCCTGTTTGAAATAAAGTCGCTTGAACTATTGGGTAAATTGCCAGAGGAGCCTTCGCTTGTGAAGATTGCCTACCGTCTATCTAACCAACCATTCCCTCCCTCTGATACAACGCTTTCCTGGGTTTACCTTCCTGCCAGGGCTATGGAATTTCCTTCAGCCATGATGATAGGGAAATATATTCAGTTTAGGATACAGTATTTCCCTTATGAGGAGAATGAAGAAAGTCCTCTCTTTTCAGGGCTTTCTCTTCGTTATACGATGTATGACAAACCTGTTACTCCTATCATTCTTTTCTCCGAGGCGGGGAATGGGACAATCACCCTTTCCTGGCTTCCTTCTCCAGAAGAGACTATTGTTGGTTATGAGATTTACTATGGGCATCGTTCCCAGGAATATATGGGAGAGGAAAGCAAGGGAGGAAAATCTCCTGTTTTTGTACCTTATAAACAGGGAGGGAAGTTGGAAGCTTTTACCTATACCCTTGAGGGGCTTGAGAATGACAGAGCCTATTTTGTTTCTATTCGAGCAGTGGATAAGTGGGGACAGAGATCTGATTTTTCTGAGGAGATTGTGCTTTTCCCAAGTGATATCCACAATAGACCCAGGTATAGTGTGAAATAAGGTAATTTGTTCAGGTGGCTTGGAAGTGAGAGGAGGTTATTACTTTGTTTCAGCTATCCGTGTTTTTCTGAAGCAGAGGTATAGGTAGTGGTTTCTGTGAATGTTCAGATCAATGAGTAACGGTATTTTTTTGCTTTATGGACAGAGAAGAGCGTAGAAAATCGTCAAGCAGAATTCTCAACATTGGAGAGATTTTATTTTGTCTTTTGCCTTTGTTCCTGGAGTTTTAGGGCTGTGTGTGCCATCCAGAGGGTGAGATAAGCACTAAAAGCGTCCTTGTTATGGATTTTTTCGATGAATTTCTCAGTGCGCATGATGTTGCTTACCTCGTGCTGGACAACAGAGGCATCAATGTGTTTGAGGAAGCGAAGACGACTGAGGATTTTGCTGTGAACAAGATCAAAGTTGTCTTTTTTGGCTTCGGCACTCAGTGTTTTGTTCCATTTTTCGCCAAGGTTTTTGAGGACTTCTTCAATAGGTTCACGGCCAGCAATGGAATGAATAAGATTAACAAGGGATTCTTCGTTTACCTTGGTGTTTTTTGTGGATTTTTCCACATCAGAGAGGGAAATATAATTTTCCTGTTTTTTCTTTTTTTTCGATGTGGTTGCGGCAAGCCATTCGTTCATCTCTTTTTTTTCAGCAAGGGCTTTGGTTATTGCTTCGTCCATCTTTTTGCTGAAGAGTCCAAAGAACCACTGGAAGGGTTTAACAAGAACATTGAGGAAGAATTCTATAAAATTGAAAGGCATGTTGTATTCGGCAAGTTTTACAAGATCTTCATAGGAAATATGGAGAATTTCGTCAAGAGAACGTCGGATGGGGTGGGAGGTATCATCCATGTTTTCAAAGAAGCGGAGGGCTTCTGGTTTGATAGAGGGATTTTTTTGTATATGATAATAAAGAAACTGAAAAAGAAGCGGGGTATTATTGAGAAGATCGGAAAGCATGTCGTTTTTCTCTTCGAGCAGTTCCTGAAGGTAGATTACAAAGAGTTCTTTGGTTTTCATAAAGGGCATCCGGAGAAAGTCTGAAGCTCTGTCTTCGGCCTGTTTTTCGAGGTTTTGTTTGATATCAAGTGCCGTACTATCAAGAAGGTCAAGAAAAATTCTCAGGAAATGGCTTCTGTGGATATATCTCACCTCACCATTGAGGCGAAACACAAAAATAGGTGGGGGAAGTCCTTCCTTTTCCGGGACGGTATAAGTGTCAAAAAAGTCTTTGACTAAATCAATGTAGTCATTTTCTTTGAATGCTCTGAGAACCGAGCTTTTTTCTCGAAATCCCAATACCTGTCTATGGGAAAAGGGAACAGCGTATCGTTCAAAGATTTGAAGGATAGCATGCATGGCCTGTTTTCGGAAGTCTTCTTTCTTCTCAGCCTGTTTCCCCAAGAAGGTGAAAGATTGGAGAATCCATCCTATCTGGAAGAGAAGATTTTCTTTCTTGGGATCCACACTGGTGATGACCTGGTGACAGAAGGCCTGGAGAAGAGATATGTCCTTTTGAAGCCAGGTAAAGAACTGTTCTATATTTTCGATAGAGGGCATACTGGCTTTGTGAATTTGGCGCATTTTGTTGACAAAGAGGGCGAACATGTTTGGCTGTGTCTGGAAAATACGATCCAGTCTTTCCCAGGCGATTTTTGGAAGAGAAGCCACATCTTCTGCGGGTACAACCATATCCGTTTCATTGGGAAATTTAAGCACCACAATCAGGTCCTGTTGGTTTTTTAATTCTTCTACAAGTTCTGTGGAGAGATTCTGGATGTCAACTTCACGGACATACTCTGATGTGCGAACATCGGGGGGAAGAGTGTCTCGGGTGGGAAATGGTTTGGGATTGGAGACAGCAGGAAGATAAAGAACGTTTCGAAGAGATACAATGATGGGGGTGATTTTGTTGGACGGGTCTCGCGGATCCTGAAGAGTAAAACCTATGATTTTGCCATTTTCTTGAATGGGCGAAAGATAGAGATTTTTGTAGAGGATTTTGTAAACATCCTGAAGCGTGGCAACCATCTTCTGTTCATTCTGGAGGTTACGATTATTGATCTGGATGGCATAGGTGTAGAGTTCACGGTAAAAGGGTTTGAGAAGGATTTGAGATGTGGCGTATTTTTCCGCATATCGGCAGATCCCTACAAAGAGATCTACCTCATCTTTTTTGGAAATTCCTATACTATGTGCCAGTTCAATCTGTCTTGCCTCGTCTGCTCGAATCCAATCAGGAAATCGCATGATTTACCTCTTTTTCTTTCACTATCATATTACCATAAAAAGATCTTTCTGTCAAACATGGCTATTTTTGTTCTTCTCTTGGGGTAGTGTTTTGCTTATGAAATGGAATACCTATTTTGCCCTGGATATGGAGCCAAAAAACAGAAGCCTTCTCTATTGGTGTTTGACAAAAAGGGGTTGTTTTCAGGATATTCCGGCACGATAGGGCTATGATTGTGTTTTTGCTAAACAAAAAGTGGAACAATCTGACTGCAAGAGAAAATCCTTGCCTACTTGACTTTTCTTCTAAAATGTGCTATACTATACACCTCTTATGGCGGGCAGGTACCCGAGTGGCCAAAGG
>JBKBIS010000052.1:0-8901 GCA_046294145.1 Brevinematales bacterium
TGTGATTTCGTTTCTCTGATGGCTATGTTCACATAAAAAAGGGTAATATTTGTCTTTTTCTGTTGTCATTTTTCGGAGGCTTATTGACTTCTTATTTAAAATGTTTTCTTTGTCAGCAAAAAGACCACCTCATAGAGAAAACGTTTTATCAAAAAATAGAAGGGTAGAGTTTTTGCTTTTTATATTTTTTATGGGCTATTTTTAAAAAAACAGAATTGCCTTTTTCTGCTATCTGCTTTATGATAACACAAGGAGCAAATAAATGAAAGATTGGAAGGATATGGTTTTTTCTGATGTAACTCGAGATTATGTCTCTTCTACTCAGCCAGAACTCGGAAAAATGGTTTTTATAAGGCTTCGATTGGGAAAGCATCATCCTGTGCAAAGGGTACTTCTCTGGACAATTATAAACGGTGATGGACACTGGCAGGAGATGAAAAAGATCCAGACAACTCGTTTTTTTGAGTATTACCAGACAGAACTTCTGGTAAATGAGACTTATAAACAGTATCATTTTGTGCTTGTCACATCGGATAGAGTATGGTACTATACCCGTCAGGGTTTAGTCGATTATCCACCTACTGAAGATCATGATTTTGTTCTTCTTGCACAGGATGATATACCGGATTGGGTGTGTCGTGGAACATTTTATCATATTTTTCCAGATCGATTTGCCCGTGGGGAACAAAATCCTCTAAAACCCTATACCTATAACGGCTTCACAGCCAAAGAAATGCCATGGGATACCAGACCTCTTCCCTATCCTGAGGCAGGATGCATGGATTTTTATATGGGTGATTTAGAAGGCATTAGACAAAAGATTCCTTACCTGAAATCTTTAGGCGTGACGGCTCTCTATCTCAATCCTATCTTTGAGGCTCCAACCACTCATCGGTATGATTGCGTGGATTATACGCGAGTGGATGAAAAATTGGGAGGAAATACTGCTTTGATTCGACTTTCTGAAGCCCTTCACGAAGAAGGGATGCGTCTTATTCTGGATATTTCGATCAATCATACGGGAAAAAATCATCACTGGTTTCAAAAGGCACTGGCAGATCCTTCTTCAGAGGAGAGAGAATTCTACTATTTTGATGAAGAGGGAAATTATCTCTGCTGGTATAATATTCCCACCCTTCCACAGCTTAATTATCATTCGGAGAAGCTCCGGGAGAGAATCTACAGGGCTACTGATTCTGTTTTGCAAATGTACTTGAAGGCTCCCTATTTTATTGATGGATGGCGTTTTGACGTAGGAAATCAGACGGGACGCCGGGATAGGGATCAGCTGGGACATGAACTTTTTTCGGAGATTAGACAGGCCTTGAAAGGAGTCCGAAAAGATATCTATCTTATTGGAGAACATTGGGAAGACAATATTACCTATCATCTTGGCAATGAGTGGGATGGGGCAATGAATTATTTTGCTTCTCTCAGACCTCTTCGTTTTTTTGCCGGGGAGATGGATCATTTCCTCAAACCAAAGCTTCCTATTGGGTTTCAGGGGAAAAGAGGAAGAGCCTGTTCTGTGGCATCTCAGATTCTTCAACATTATACAAGGCTTCCTAATCCTCTTGTGTATACCCAGTTTAATCTCATTGATTCTCATGATATCATCAGGTTTCATAATCAAGTCGGACTTTTTCATAAAGATTGGTACAGGGGAATGATCTCGGCAGCTTTTCTTCTCCCTGGCACCTTTTCTATTTACTACGGAGATGAAATTTTACTCCATGGAGATACTCAGGCCATTGAAGGGTGTCGTTATCCCATGGTCTGGGATGAATCCCAGTGGGACAAAGAGGTGTTTCACTGGTATCAGCAACTGGCTCACTGGAAAAAAGAGAGTCTGGCTCTTCAGGAGGGGAGTTTGAAGATTCTCTATGCCGATGAAGAACTACTGGTTATGGCGCGTTTTACTATGGAAGAGGGCTGGATTCTGGCACTTTCTAATAGTGATGAGCAGAAAGAGGTACGGCTCGATCTTGTTTCTCTGGGAGTAGAAGAAGGACAGGCATTTTCTTCTGTATGGGAAAAAAAGACTTATACTCTTGAGGGTTCTTTCTGGAGATTAAAACTTGGTCCCTGGGGGCATGAGCTTGTACGCCTTGTCCTTCATCCTTAAGACCGAAAATAGCCATCAAATAGGATCCATGGATAAACGGCTGGAGGTTTTCTGGTAAAGGTAAGATATTCTCCTGTTTGAGGATGGGCTAAACTCAGTCTATAGGACCAGAGAGCAAGACGCTGACCTCCTCTGGTGAAACCACGCCCGTACTTTTGATCTCCATAAAGTGGATGTCCCCGGTATTGCCACTGAACGCGAATTTGGTGATGTCTTCCCGTGTGGAGCTCAATTTCTACAAGGGTGAGCTTTTTTTCTGGATGAAAGGCAAGTACACGGTAAGAAAGAGAGGCTTTTTTGGCTTCGGGATAATCAGGTTTCACAACACGGGAAATATTTCTGTGAGGATCTTTGAAAAGGTAGTCTTCAAAGGTACCTGTAGGGGGAGAAATTTCTCCATATATTATGGCAAGGTAATATTTTTCACATTGTCTTGTTTTCATTTGTGTGGAAAGTTTTTCTGCAGCCCGACGATTTTTGGCAAAAACCATGACACCACCCACAGGACGATCAAGTCTGTGAACAATACCAATGTATGGTCTTTTCTCTGAGCAAGAAAAACTTTTTTCAAGAAAATGCAACAGGGATTCATCTCCAGTTTTGTCTGGTTGAGAAGGCATGTTGATTGGTTTTTCTACAACGAGAATATCACTATCCTGGTAGATGAGAATATCAGAGAGTTCCATCGTCTCCCCCAAAAGAAAAAGGGGCATATGCCCCTGGATAGCGGGAAACGGGACTCGAACCCGCGACATCTACCTTGGCAAGGTAGCGCTCTACCAACTGAGCTATTCCCGCAAGAGTTTATATTCTAAAGCAAGAACAATAAGGATGTCAAGTAAAAAAAGAAAACCGTCACTTTCAGGCAGTGACGGTCTTGCGCCCAAGAGGAGTCGAACCTCTGGCCTTCGGCTCCGGAGGCCGACGCTCTATCCAACTGAGCTATGGGCGCCTGGGAACATAGGTTTCTCTGAGTGTTGCATTTGCCCTTGCTCGAAGAGCCATCTCTTTTGCCACATGGAGAAGACTCTCCGGGGATTCAGGGCAGGTATGATAGTCCACAATACCCACATGGCACTGAATCTCTATAGGCCGATGTGTCCTCTGCTCTGGAGGGAGAAGTTTTTTGACATCCTTTAGTTCCGAAAGGGGAGAGGTAAAAAACTTCTCCATCCGTACCACAAATTTTTCTACATTCTCGGATCGGCTTTCAGGGAAAAGAATAACCACCCCTCCCTCAGGCATGTAGCCAACTATATCCACTTCTCTCACACTTCGTGAGATGTGTTGTCGAAATCGTTTCAGGAAAAAGTTGGTCAGGTTTTCTCCATACTTTTCTCGAAAGTGGAAGAGGTTTTCGAGCATCACATAGGCTAACGCAAAGTTGCGGAGCTTCTTGCCATAACGTTCAATACGGGCACTTTCCCGACGCATCTGCTGGATAATCTCTTCACCCTTATAAAAACCTGTCGTAATATCATAATTCAAAAAGCGAAGATTGTCAAGTAATTTTTTGTAGTATACCTGAACGGCAAGATACTCCCCCAACATCGAGAGTATATCCCTATTTTCCTGGCTCATGGGAAAAGTATCGTTCCAGAGAAAAAGAAGAGCTCCTTCCCAGATGTAACGTCTCCTAAGAGGAATAAGGTAAACATTCCCTTTGAAAGGAATAAGTTTCTCCCAATAAGACTGTGAAGTTAGTTCCACTACTCTTTGATCCACACTGATTTCCCTATACACTTTTTCTATGACAAAAAGCGGATCAAAGATATGAGTATCGTTGACAGAAGCAACGATTTGCCAGTGAAAATCTTCTATAAGAAGAAAAAAGGCTGAGGATAGAGGAAGATAGTTAGCAATCACTTTTAATATCTTTTGAAAAAGGTGTGTAGAAAGAGAGGTATTAGCCATAATAGAGTAAACCTGTCTGAGAAAATGCATTCTCATCAGGTTCTGTTCTAATAACTGAAGAGTAGAAAATTCGTGAGCAAAAGCAAGGCATTCTTCTCTATTCCAATAGAGACTTACCGGAGAAATTGGTGGAAGGTGTATGATGAGATGAGAAAGTTCGGAAGAAATAAGCCTTTGCTCCACCAGTCTGGAAACAATGTTCTGGAACAATTTCTTTTCAGACGAATCTTGTTTGAAAATCTCATAAAAGAGTTCGCATCCATGGCGCCAGAGAAGCCACAGGGCCGGGCGATATTCTGTCATCACCAGGACCCATTTTTGAAGAATACGGGCACATTCCTCCCACTGTTTTTCCTCATAGAAGAAATATGCCTGAAAAAGAAGCCACAGGATATCCTCATATACTGAATGGGGTGTATTCTCCATCATGGTTTTGACCCGTTGATAAAGACCAAATAGGCGAAGAGATTGATGTGTTCTCGCATAACATATACCAAGATAACAAGAGAGTTCCATAGAAGAGTGGTAAGGAAGATTAGAAATATTGGTAATACGTTTCATTTCCTCAACGGTACGGAGAATAAGAGCAGCTTCATCATACTGAGAGGTTCCAATAAGAACGATTGCCGCATTGATCAAGGTAAGCATAACCTCTACTAAATTCCCGATACTACGGAAAGCGTGAATATTTTGCTGAAGAAAACCCATAGCTTCTTCGTATTTTTCAGCAAGAAGATAACCATAAGCAATTCCATTCCGTATTTGGGCAAGTTCGAGAGGATTCTGGAAACGCTCTTTGAGAGCCAGGCTTTTGTGATAATACGAAAAAGCCTCTTCATGACGGTTGAGATGAGAAAGAATCATGGCCTTGTTATGATAAGAGGCAGCCAGACGAGCATCATTACCAAGTGCTTCTGCTATTTGTATCATTTCTTCACACACCTGGAAAAGAATGGTTTTTTTAGCCTCCACAAAACCAGATTGCATGTTTTCAATGAAATACACTCCCAGGATATAGGCTTTCATATTGAGAAAGCCCCAGCGATCTGCCTCTGTCAGTACCTGCTGGATAAGTTTCTCCAGTTCAGAAGACCATTTTCCCTGATAGGCAGAAGCGATAAGAAGATAGTAAAAAAGATACCCAAATGTTTCGGCTATATTTTGTGAATAATAGTGATGATAGACTACATAAATATGTTTATAGGCCTGTTCTCTATCGCCCTGCCCAAGATAACTCAACGCCAGATAAAGCTGAAAGTGCTGGATATGCTCTTCATTACCTATATCAAAGCTTTTTTCCAAACCATTGTGAAAGGATTCAATGGCCTGTTGAAATTCCCTCAGGTAATAGTGAGCCATACCCTTGAAATAGAAATACATGATTTCGTCTTCTGTGATATAGATATCAGGGCGAATGGTTTCAAGAAGAAAGATGGCTTCTTTGAAATGAAAATAATGAAGAAGAACACGGATACGACTGAAAAGCTCTTGGACAGAAAGAGAAAGCGGCGGAAGAGGGGGAAGAGATGATGACGGATCAAGTTCATAGGCAAGTCCATCCTGAATCAGTTCTTCCCAAAAATCAGTAAACAAAGTATTCTGTGGAATAGAAGAAGCAAGAAGAAAAACCTGAAGATGATCAAAAGACATAGCCACTAACTGGCGAAACAAAGAGATCGTCCTTTCCGGAAGATACTGAGCGTCAGTAATGACCCAGATGGTGGGATAGTTGGTTGTGAGAAGGATTATCTGAGTCAAAAGACTCTCTTCAAGACGATGCTGTTCAAAACTGATCTCTTCAAGAAAAAGAATATCTCTATGAATAACTCTATTTTCATATATACTCTCAAAAAGGCTTCGATGAAGGGAGTAGACATGGCTTTCCGAAAGAAGAGTGTCCGTATCAAATTTTGTTTCTTGCTTGAGATTTCGCAAAAGTTCAAAAAGAGGAAGATAGGGTTCAAGTACGTAGGGGGAACAGCAAGAGACAAAAAAAAGGGATTTATCCTCTGAGAAAATATTTTTAATGGCCTGCAAAACGTGTTCAACATGAGAGGTTTGTACTCCCCATATGTGCGAGAGTGTTTTTCTTTGACGGAGGATATCCTCCCATTCTCCTACAGTAAGTGGCATACAGCCTCCTTAGGCGAACCATGTGGCAACAAGATCTATCCCATCCCCAAAAGGATTTCTTACCACCGTGGTGTTTGGTTGTATCGGTGCCTCAAGGGTTATGGTTTGACAAAGTCGAATCCATTTAGGAATATCATCTTTCAAAACAGGGGAAGAGGTGATAACCGGCACAACAGGAAACTTTCCCCCTCTTACCTGGACGGATGATGTAAATAATCGGCGAGGAGCTTGAATTTCTTGAATAGCAAACTCTTCCCCCAGCTTACATGAATTTCCACTGACAATGAATGAAGAGCCTGAGATTTCTATCTGGAGCAGACAACCACGAGGACAACGAAGACAGTAGAGTTCACGCTTCATGGTAAATCTCCCACATGAGGGCGTACGGGGGATTGGCAAAAAGATTTTTTACCAGTGAGAAAGGAATATCTATGATAATCATCTCAGCTGGTCTCGCATAGGGGAGTTTTTTCTCAAAGAGAATAGAATCTTCTTTTTTGAGCATAAAAGTAATGGAAGATTCACACGGTTGTGAAACACGGATAGAAAAAGAAATGGAGGTTTCTTCGGAATAGGAACAAAGAAGACGCTGAGGAACCACACTTCGGATGGGAAATTTCCACTTCACAGGTATGGATGGTTCTCTCCAGAGAGAAAGGTTTTTAGCAAAACGCGCAGCTGCACGGCCGGCTATTTCTCCATGCTCAGTCACATCATCTACAAGGTCATAAATATGAACCACATTGCCTGCGGCAAAAACCCCATACACCGAGGTCTGATTGTACTGATCAACAAAAGGTCCACCTGTACCAGCATCTAACAAAATTCCAAGACGACGACTCAGTTCATTCTCCGGAATGAGTCCTACAGAAAGAAGAAGGGTATCACAGGCAAGCCATTCACTTTTTTCTTTCATTGGGCAAAATTTCTCATCAAGGGGTGTGATTTCCACTCCTTCTACCCGTTCATAGCCATCGATTCTTGTAATGGTATGGCTCAAAAAAAGAGGAATATTGAAATCCTGCAAACACTGGACATAGTTGCGTCTAAGTCCTGTAAGATAGGGAAGAGCCTCCACTACCCGGAGAACTTCTCCACCTTCGATGGTGATGCGTCTGGCCATAATCATCCCAATATCTCCTGAACCAAGGATAACAAACCGTTTGCCCGGCATCCAGCCTTCCCGATTGATCATTCGTTGCACAGTACCAGCTGTATAAACACCGGCAGGATGCGTTCCTGGTATGTTTATTTGAGATCTAGTCCTTTCTCGGCATCCCATGGCAAGGACAAGACTTTTAGCTTCTACTTCTATGTAGCCTTTTGGAGAAAGGACAGTTATTTGTCTGGATGGACTGATGTCAAGTACAAAACTCTCAAGCCAGAGATCAATATTTCTTTGCCAGAGTTCCTTGAGAAGGTAATAAGCATAAAGAGGGCCGGGTATATCCTTTTTAAATCGCTTGGCTCCAAAACCAGCATGAATACATTGGGGGAGAATACCTCCAGCTTCATTATTTCGGTCAATAACAAGAACACGGGCACCCTCATCATGGGCAGCTATGGCTGCAGCCATACCAGCAGGTCCAGCCCCGATAACCACTACGTCATACCTCATGTGATCCTCTCACAGGGGAAAAGATAAAAAAGGATTTTCCCCCTTTTTTGGTTACCTCATAGACAGTGGTACCGTTTTCTCGTGCAAGAATCTCTATCACACGGGTAAAATCAAAACTCCCCTGACAGCGTCCTGTACCAAGCCAGGTACGTCTTTTTAGAGCATCATAGGTTTTAGCTGGAATGGGACCTCTGATTTCGGCCAGTATATCTCCTTCTGTGATTTCCTCACATCGACAAACTATATAACCATAAGCAGGATTTTTTGCAACAAGCCGTTTTTTTTCCTCAAGAGAGAGATGTTTGAAGAGTGTTCTTGGTTCACGAATAGGGTTAAAATCATGCCGGGGAATAAAGTTTTCTCCTTTTTCTTTCAGTTTCTGGATAACATACTCAGCAATAGCCGGGGCAGAAGCATATCCAGGAGAATCTATGCCACAAATATTAATAAAACCGGGAATTTCTCCTATCTCAATCAAAAAATCTTTGAGAGGAAAAAGGGTGGCACGCAGGCCCGCGTACTGAGCAATAATCCAGCGAGTATCCCATCCGGGAACAAGTTTTTGCCCTCCCTCTATAGCTGTTTTCAAACCCTCCTCAGTTGTAAAAAGGGCTTTTTTGTCTGAAACTTCTTCTGAGGTGGGGCCTATGAGAGTATTTCCATGCATGGTTGTAGCCACAAGAATACCCTTACCTTTCTCATTCGGACAGGGAAAAACAACCTTGTCCCACTGAAAAAGGTTTCTATCTAAAACAACATATTGTCCCCGACGAGGGATGATACGGTACTCTGAATGAAGACCTGCCTTGTGCATAATCTCATCAGCATAAATACCTGCTGCATTGACAACCCATCTTGCTCGGAAAATACCTCTGTTGGTTTTTACTCCCACAATGGTATCGTTTTCCCAGAGAAAATCCTCGAAAGTAGTCTGAAGAAGAAGTTTCATCCCATTGACTACGGCTTTCTCACAGGCAAAGAAGTTTGCCTGAAAAGGATCAATAATACCAGCTGTAGGAGCAAATAGGCCTCCTCGTGTCTCTGAGGAAATCCCCGGGATTTGTTCTTTGGTTTCTTCTGCAGAAAGAAGTTTAATTCCCGGAACACCATT
>JBKBIS010000053.1:0-8890 GCA_046294145.1 Brevinematales bacterium
CCCTACTCTGATTATATACGTAAATATTATGCAGAAACTCTTGATGAAGGTAATAACATTGAAAAAGCAATTAAAACCTACTATCTTTTAAAAACTAATTACTGTAGGATTTTAAACAGGAAAGCAGGATTTAATAGAAATTTTCTTGCTATAATTCATCTGGCTCCCATAAGTGATAGCATTAACCAGGGCCTCATGAATCACCGTTTCAATATGCCAGTGTTCATCACAGTGATAATACAAAAGTTTGTTCTTGAACATCTCTGTCGTAAGACCAACAGCTCCAAGTGAAGACTGAATAAAAAACGTATACTTTTCCGCTGGCAAAAACTGCATCTTATAGAGAAGAGAAACACCCCGAAAATTCCGCCAAAAATACCGCTGAAGAAAACCAAGTGCCTCATCAGCCACAAGTTCGCACTCTTTTCTTGGCCGACGAATCAGAAGTTCCCTCTCAAGGGGTCGATCTACAGCAATTAAAACTTCTCCCTCCTTCACCCGAAAAGAGTTTTCCATACTCACTGGCCTGAATGGTACATCACACATCCCCACATAATAGTAAACCTTCTGTCGTCGAATCACCTTCACCACTCCTTCCTGATATGTGAGCACATCAGGCAAATGCTCTGGAAGAGCCTCATAATCATAAAAAAGATTCTCCCAGAGATCAATGCCCACTCGGAGTGAATACTTATCAAAACTTCTGGCAAAACGATAAAAAGGTCCTTTTTGATTATTGAGAGTAAACCAAACATTTCGTGTCAGAGTAAAATCCAGAAGTTCATCTTTGACGGTAAGCGGAAACCGTCTTCTGTGATTCATAATTTCTCATACGCCCTATAATCTTTTTTTGCCCTCTTGCCCACATACATATCGTACTGTTGGATAGTAATTCCTTCACCTGGTCTAGCGCATAGAACATCTGTCTCCCTCATTCTCTCACCTGAGCGAATATCCCTTGCTGCATACATTCCCCGCATAGAAAAATGACGAATCTTTTTCTCAAAATCGGTGATTTTTTTCTGTCCACACCCGATGGCCATTTCGATCTGTCGTATCTCTTCTACCATTTTTCCAAACCTTTCAGGATCAAGAGAAACAGGGTGATCTGCCTCCTGAAGCGCCGGATTATCCGTAAAATGCCTCTCAATAATTCTGGCTCCTAAAGCAACCGCTGCCACACTAAATACCGTTTCAAGAGAATGATCAGAAAACCCAACTGTAGTATGAAACCTCTTAGAAAGTGTTCTGATAAATGATAAATCCATATCTTTAGCCTCAGATGGATAACGAGACACACAATAGAGCAACCCTATTTTCCTTTGTGGAAAAAAGCGCACTGCCTTCTTGATCTCAGAAAGACCTACAAAACCAGTCGAAAGAATAGCATACGCTTTCTCTCTTCGCACATACTTTCCTATTTCACGAAGAAAAGGTTCAAAAGTAATATCTGCACTTGCCACTTTGATAACAGGTATTTTCTCATCCATCATCCACCAAAGAGACGGAAAATCCAGTGGTGTAGCAAAAAACAACACCCTTTTCATCTCTGCATATTTTTTGAGACGCCCAAAAACCTCATAAGAAAGTTCGTACTTCGCAAAGATTTCCCTTGCAGGAGAATCTGGGTGATAGAACTCCGTGGTCCGATAAATTTGAAACTTCACTGCATCGGCACCACATCTCACAGCCTCATCAATCAATTTTCTGGCATATTCCTCACTACCGAGATGATTAATACCAATCTCAGCCACCACCAAAACCCGAACATCTGTGGGATCAAAGGCACGATACCACTCCATATCTCTCTCATATTTAGAGTATTTTCACAATTTGAGCAAAAGAATGCTCTTTTTTCAACGGATAGACACCCTCTTTTGTCATCGCATCCCGCACTTCAGCAAGTAAAGCCTCTGAAGACTTCCCTCCAGCGGCTTCTTGATTCTCCTGACTGATCAGAAAAGCTGCTATTTGTTTTCTTTCCTGTCTCAACCTATTCTGATGAACCATCATCTCCTGATCGATCTGTTGAGAAAGTGTATAGAGAGTTTTCTCATCAGAAACCTTCACACTCATATAGGCTAGCGGGGTTTCTCCCTGAAAACGGGTACCACTCACTATCTGCTGGAGTTCCTGAGAAAAAGCCTCATAGTTTCGTTGTTCCACAGGCATACGAGAAAACTCTGCCACACGTTTTTTGAGAACTTCAAGACCTGCAAGAACCATTTCATGCCGCATAAAATTCTGCTCTCTATCACGAATAGCCAGAAGTTTTTCATCTGTCTGGCGAAGAAGACCAATCTCATCCTGAGACATTTTTAGAAGACGACTCGAAACAGCCCGTGATTCTGTTTGTTTCTGCTTTTGAATCCTGTCAAGAGCAACCGTACTATGCAGAATATCCTCAATCCTCATAAATCCCTCCTTGTTATCTTCCTTTTTCTCCCGGTTATATTATAACACAAATCTGGAAAAAGTAAAGAAAAATAAAAAAAATTCCATCAATACTGTCTCCATCCCATCCAAGATAAGACTGGACAGGATATCTTTTCTACACAAAGAAATTTCTCCCATAATCTTTTTTGTCTTTTTCATTCACCTGTGCTATAATATCATACCCTAATTTTACGGAGGAAAATCATGCGACGAAGCCAGATGCTTCTTCCAACACTTCGAGAAGATCCTAAGGATGCCGAAATTGCCTCTCATATTCTCATGATCCGAGCCGGAATTATTCGAAAACTTGATGCAGGACTATATACATTTTTACCTCTTGGTCATCGAGTACTTCTCAAGGTTATTCAGATTATTCGAGAGGAGATGAATAGAGCTGGGGCTCAGGAGCTTCTTCCCCCTATTCTCATTCCCGCAACCCTCTGGCGAGAATCTGGACGCTATGACATCATGGGCAAGGAGATGATGAGGCTCCAGGATCGTCATGAAAATGAGATGGTCCTTGGTCCCACCCATGAAGAGGTTTTTACCCATATTGTGAGAGAGAATGTACAATCCTATCGAGATCTCCCTCTCAATCTCTATCAGATAAATACGAAATTCAGGGATGAAATTCGCCCTCGATATGGAGTGATGCGATGTCGAGAATTTATCATGAAAGATGCCTATTCTTTTGATATAGATGAAGCCGGCCTTGAAAAAAACTATCAGGCCATGAGAGAAGCCTATAGACGAATTTTCACTCGATGCGGACTTGAAGTTATTCCTGTAGAGGCAGATACCGGAAACATGGGAGGATCTAACTCGGAAGAATTTATGGTGCCTTCCTCTGTGGGAGAAGAAACCATCATTCATTGCCGGAGTTGTGGATACGTAGCCAATGTAGAACGGGCTCAAGCAAAGCGAGATTTTTCTCTCTCCTCTGAAGAGATCCTCCCGCTTCAGGAAATTGCTACCCCAAATGTGAAGACTATTGAAGAACTGGTAGCCTTTCTCAAGGTCTCAGCCGATAAGTTTATCAAGAGCCTTGTCTATCGTACAGAAAATGAGATAGTGATGGTGCTCATCCGTGGAGATTTCATGGTAAATGAGACCAAACTCAAACATGTCATAGGTTGTATCGAACTTGAACCTGCTACAGAAGAAGAGGTAGAAAAAATCACCGGAGCCCCAATTGGGTTCGTCTCTCCTGTCCATCTGAAGCAAAAGGTACGCATTATTGCTGATGAATCCGTTCCCCCTATGCGCAATGCCATCTCGGGAGCTAACAAAAAAGATTATCATCTCAAAAACATAAATCCTACCAGAGATTTCAGTTGGGATATAGTCGCTGATATTCACGAAGTCCAGGAAGGAGAAAAATGTCCTCACTGTGGCCAAGAACTCAAGAGTTATAAGGGAATTGAGGTAGGACATATCTTTAAACTCGGCTACAAGTACACAGAGGCCATGAACATCAAAGTTTTAGATAAAAATGGTCAGAGTATTACTCCGATTATGGGTTGTTATGGTATCGGGGTGGGCCGCACAATCGCCAGTGTGATAGAACAAAATCATGATGCCAATGGTATTATCTGGCCAATGAGCATAGCCCCTTTCCATGGCATCATTATCCCAGTCAATATGTCCGATCCTGCTATTGTTGAGACTGCAGAGATGCTGTACAAGAGGCTCTCTTCACAGTTTGAGATACTGCTTGATGATAGAGACGAACGCCCTGGAGTGAAATTCAAAGATGCCGATTTGATTGGTATTCCTATACGTATAACCATTGGCAAGTCCTTTACTGAAGAAAAAAAGATAGAACTCAAACTCCGTCGCTCCGAGGAAAAGCATCTTGTTTCTCCTGATGAAGTAGAAAAGATTTTTGAGGCATGGTATGAGAAAGAGATGGCTCCTTATCGTCTGTAGTGGTATTCTTGTCGGATTTTTCTCAGGATGCGGAAAAGCTGTGCGACAACTTGAGCCTTTTTTTTACCAGTTTGATAGGGGACAAACCCTTCGCTATCGTTTTCGAGTAGAAAGCCAGATATCTCTTGAGACAGGACTTGTCGGTTATCAGGGAACTATCATGGTGAGTGGTGCCTTGTATCTCACGCCTGTCACCTTTACCAACGGAGAGTACCTCTTTCACATGCTTATCAAGGATGTTACCGTAGAAAATGCCGACAGAAACCTCTCAGGGGGGATTTATGGGTATATCAACTACCTGAGTTCCACCTTTTATGAATGGTATATGACCCCCACAGGGAAGATCACCGTATACTACCGGAATCTTCCTTTTTATCCTCTTCAGTGGTTTGCTAATATGATGATTGTAGATGTATCAAACTGGGATGCACTCACAGGAAATGGAGAAGAAAAAGCCACCAATTTCTCAGCCCTTTTCCAGAATCAAGAGATCACAGTGGATACATCTCTTTTTCAGCGTCTTGTAGGAAACTCTCCTGAAAGTTATACCATCTCCCAGCAGTATAGCTATACAGCCTACAAGGAAAAGGCATTTCCTTTAGCTACGTTGGAGATCCAAATGGAAACCAAACTCGGGAAAAAATCTCATCGTCTTTTTTCCAAAGAAGGAAGTTTTCAATTTCAGGGAAAAGTACCCTTTCTCCAGCAAGGTATATTTACCCTTTCTGCCCATTTTCAAGGACTCGGCAAGTTTACTCTTGAGGAGGAACCTCTTCCATGACAAGAGACACACTTCTCAGGGAAATCCACCGCTTTCTTGATCATTTAACCGTTTCATCTCTCATGGTGCCCCGTTCAGAGGTGATTCTGATTGATGCGGCTTCATCTTTTCAGGAGATTGTGGAAATTATCCGAAAAGAGGGATATTCTCGCTACCCCGTTTACGAAAATCACGTAGATAATATCATAGGGGTTCTTTATGCCAAGGATCTCCTGGGACAAATGATGTCAGAACTTTCTCTCAAGAAAATCTTAAGAAAACCCATCTTTGTATCCGAAAATAAAAAGGTATCCCAGCTTCTCTCCGAATTCCGCCAGACTCATATCCATCTTGGTATTGTGGTTGATGAATTTGGAACAATGGTGGGTATTGTCTCACTGGAAGATATTTTAGAAGAACTGGTAGGAGAAATTGAAGACGAATTTGACACCAAAACCACAGAAAAGGAGTATGAAATTCTGCCAGATGAAAGTGTCATACTATCTCCCAAAATGGCTATCAGTCGTTTCAACGAAGTTTTCAAACAAAAAATCCCAGAAGATAACTTTGAAACCATCGGGGGATTTTTGATGGGAGAAAAGGGATATGTTCCTTCTGTAGGAGAGACACTTGAATACAATGGAATTGTGTTTACTATCCTGGATGTCAAAGGTAGCCGTATTCAAAAAATAGGGATGAAGAAAAAATGAGAATCTTTATCGCTATCGATATTGATGAAAGTACCAGAAAGATCATTGCTGAATCTCTCAAACCCACCCAACAAAAAATAAAAAGCCTTTCATGGACCACACCAGAACAGTGGCACCTCACTCTGGCTTTCTTAGGAGAAGTCGAACCACCCCTTGTTCTTTCTCTTCAAAAAAGACTGGCTCAGATCGAGTCTCTTCGTTTTGTTTTAAGAATAGGAGAAATAGGAGTTTTTCCCAACTGGGCAAACCCTCGAGTGTTTTGGGCCGGCGTATCAGAAAACAAAGAAATGCAGATACTTCATACTCGTTTGTGGGATATGCTTCAACAAGAAGGTTTTTCCCCTGATGAAAAGGGTTTCCATCCCCATCTCACCCTTGCTCGTATAAAAAAACCCATCTCACTCGAAGAAAAGAAAATCCTCCAAACAGCAAATATACCACAAACTGAAGTTCACATAGAAAACTTTCATCTTTATCAAAGTGAACTCCTCCCACAGGGAGCACGTTATACAAAACTCATGACCTACCCCCTCAAGGAGAAACCCAATGGATAAAGAATTTTCCATAATAGTAAAAGATCTTTTAGTCAAGGGACAACCATTTAGTTTAAAATTTTATGTCATAAATGAGGATATTGAAACAAAAGTAGAAACTGCTCTTCATACAGTTTTTGAGTTTTATAACCGACAGGAATATACTGGTGTTATCTATACCTGTGTAAAAGAACTCATGATCAATGCTACAAAAGCCAACCTCAAAAGAGTTCTTTTTGAGATGAACCACCTTGACATTCACAACGAAAATCATTATCTGGAAGGAATGCTTGCCTTTAGAAATCTTTTAGCAGAAAAGAGTTATCATACCTTTTTACCTCACTTGAAGGAAAAGAATTTCTGGGTCACGATCCGTTTAAATCATTCTTCGGACGGGGTCAAAATTGAGGTCATCAACAATGCTTGTATGGCACCCATTGAAAACCGTCGTTTAAGAGAAAAACTCAAAAAAGCCATGCAGTATGAAAATCTGGCTGAGTTTTACCTTGAACAGGGAGATGAAATGGAAGGAGCTGGTATGGGAATTGCTCTCATTGTGATGCTTCTCAAGGGGATGGAACTTGACCCTGCTCTCTTTCGTATAGGAACAACTCTCGATGATCAAACCTTTGCCCGAATTGAAGTACCATTCACACTTCATTATAAACATGCCAGAGAATAGGGGGAGAGTATGGAGATGGAACTTTTTTCCCACACTATTGCCGAAATCGTCGAACAAAAACAACCCTTCAAACTCCGTTTTTATGTGCTCAATGAGGATATTGAAAAGCGAGTAGAGGAAGCTACCAATTACGTATTTTCTTATTATGGTCACGGGGAAATGGTGGGAGTTATCTACACGTGTGTCAAAGAACTGATGATCAATGCTACCAAAGCTAACCTAAAAAGAGTTCTCTTTGAAGATAGCCACCTCGATATCAATCATGAAGAGTCTTATGTCCAGGGTATGATTTCTTTTAGAAATTATCTTAATGAGGCTTCGTATGCTGAGCATCTTCCTGCTCTCAAGAACCGAGGTTACTGGGTGGAGATTCGTTTTGACTACAGTGAGGACGGAGTAAGAATTGAGGTATTCAATCATGCCCGTATGACAGATCTTGAAAACAAACGCCTGAGAGATAAGCTTAAAAAAGCTATGCAATATGAGGATATCGCCACTTACTATATCGAACAGGGAGATGAACTGGAAGGTGCTGGTATGGGAATTGCTCTGATTGTTATGCTTCTCAAAGGTATTGGAGTGGATCCCGCAAACTTCCGTATTGGCAATACCCCAAATGACACCACCGTCGCCCGTATTGAGATTCCTTTTAGCGAAAATTTTCACAGCCTGCGTGAAAGAAAAGAGAGGATTGCATGAGACTTCTTCTCACCAACGATGACGGGTACCAGGCTCAGGGCATACAGACACTGGCTGAAGTACTATCCCCTTCGCACGAGGTGTATCTCTGTGCTCCTCTCTCCCAGCAGAGTGGCACTGGACATGCTATTACTCTTTTTCAGCCACTTGAGTTCCGAAAGGTAGGAGAAAGAGCCTATGCTGTAGATGGAACACCAGCTGATTGTGTAAAAATAGGTCTCATCCACTTCTTTCGGAATGTAAAATTTGATCTTGTTATCTCTGGTATAAATCACGGTCCCAATATGGGTGAGGATATTTTTTATTCTGGAACAGTGGCTGGAGCACGAGAGGCAGCTCTCAATGGACTATCTGCTGTGGCTCTCTCTCTCAATGAATGGGAAAATCCTCTCTATTTCCGAGAGGCTGCAGAATTCTTTGCAGGTCTTTTGGCCTGTTTTGATGAAGATATCCTTCAACCAGGCCTCCTTCTGAATATCAATTTCCCTCACGCACCAGTATATCGCGGTCTAAGGATTACACACCTGGGAAAACGAATTTATCGGGACTCAGTGAGAGAAACCTCTCAAGAGGGTGGAAACTATGTTATCATTGAAGGGGAATGGCCTCACTTTGTGCCTGAAGATGGAACAGATATGAGTGTGGTGGATGCGGGCTATGTTTCTCTCACCCCTCTCGCTATTGAACGTCAGGATAGACGTTTCCTCTCTCATATTGAAAAAATTCTCAAAAAATATGAAAAAAGGGCTTGCATTTCTTCATAAACCTGGTATAATAGAAAAGTATGTTTTGGGAAGGAGATGGAAATGGCACTTTCTCTTGAGGATCAAATGCTCTATGCGGAAAGTTTGGATGCACGTCGAAATGCCGCCATTACATTAAGTAAAAATCCTTCTCATGAGATGGCTCCTCTTTTTTTGCAAGCTCTTTCAGATAGTGAGGATGTATCTATTTTTGCCATGTATGGACTTGTTAAGATAGGAGTAGCGGCTGTTCCCTACATAATTGAGATGCTCAACTCCTCTCCTCATACGGTTACCAGAGCAAGCTGTGTAGAAATCCTGGGCGAAATCAAGGACCCAAGAGCTCTTCCCGTGCTTCTCAAAATAGCTGAACACGATCCCAATACGTGGGTACAATC
>JBKBIS010000054.1:0-8780 GCA_046294145.1 Brevinematales bacterium
AACCAATTCAGAAAGGGCCTCCTCCAGTTCGTTTCTTTTTACGCAAGCAGAGAACCTTTGCATCACATCTTCCAGAGAACGTGGCTCTTCAAGATAGTGAAGAAGATCCCTTATCACCACTTCAACTATCTCTCCTCGCAAAAGAAACCAATTTCCCATATGATCAACAAAAAGACTACGCGGACTTTCCTCTAACACAAATGCATAAGGCCTTTTTTTATACCACATATGTTTCTCCTATTCATTTATAGGTATAAGGCAAATAATCAAGGGCTTCTGGATAAAATATTTCCTCGGAGAGATTTTTTTCCTTGAGATCAACCACCTCTAAAACAGTCCGTTTATTGGTTTGCAAGGCATCCTGAATTTCTATCTTCACCGCAAAAAAATACCCTTTCACCTGCTGATGAGCAAGATAGTGAGCCTGTTTAAGAAGAACCCCCGTTCGTGTATAAAAATCCTCTCGCACAATTCGCTGGTTGACTCTATCCCACCACAGAAGAATTCTCTGATAAGGCGCCGCAGGAATCTTTGCTGTGAGCTCAAAAATATCCTGGGCATCGATGTTACTCACCTTTTTCACCTCATAGGTTGACAAAAGAGGAGGTTTCACAATATCCCCAAGGGCCGCATCTCCAAAAAGCCTCTGTTTGGCAGATATTTTCACACTCTGGCGCGTTTTAGGAAAATACATCCAGTACTGATCCTTCCTCTGCAAAAATGCCTTACCCCTATCAGTTGTCGGTGCAAGATAACGAACAATGGAAAGCTCCATACCACGAACGTATAATTCCAGTGTAGCTTCTCCCGTTTTTGTACTTCCTCCGTAGGAATGCATCATCATTTTAGCCACATAACTATCAGCCAGCCGCTGGGAATGCTCAATTCTCAGCAAAATATCGGTAAAATTATCCGTAGCCAGAGCCATTCCCCAGCAGAAAAGAAACAACAGTTGCCAGTATCTCATGTTTTCCTCCCTCTATACATGTCGAAGGGCTTCCACAATTCCGAAATGAAGTGCCTTTCTCGCCGGAATCATACTGGCCACAAGTGCCCCTACCACATTAAAGACAACTGTCCACACCATCAATCCACCACTCATCATAAATGTGAGTGGATAGGACTCCGATTGTCCAGGATAAGGTGGCAGAGGAATAGCAAGCCGATTGAGAAGCACCATAATCACCATACCCAACCCAAGACCAATAAGAGCAGAAGCCAATCCGATAAGCGTTCCCTCAGCCACAAACATACCAAAAACCATCTGTGGAGAGGTACCCATAGCCCGAAGTGTACCCACTTCAGACACCCTCTCCATAACAGCCATATACATCGTATTCACAATCGTAAACCCAATCACAATGAGAAAAATAACCGTGACAATCGTAAACATAGTCCTGAGCATCCTCATGGTAGGAAGGTACATATCATCCAGTTCATACCAGAGTCTCACATCATAATTCATACCGAGACTTGCAAATTCCTCTCGTAATTCCCTTGCATACCTTTCCACTTCTTTGCGAGAAAATCTCTCCTCCAGAAGAACCACAAGAGAATGCACTTTAGTGGTGGAAACCAATTCCTGAAACATCGTCACATGTCCCAGAACCAGACGGGAATCCATGGCTGTCACTCCGGTAGAGATGAGATCTCCTATCTTCACATATACAGCCTCAAGCGATCCCCCCTCAGAAATAGACATAAGTGTTACCATATCTCCGGGAGAAAGTCCAAGTTGTCTGGCAAGAATCTTCCCCAAAATAATCACATCTGGCTGAAGAAGAACAGAGAGATTTCCTCCCTTATATCCTACCATCTGCAAAAGATCAATTTCCTTCTCCGGATCCACTCCATACCCCACAAAAATAGTAGAACGCTCCTGATTACCAATAATTCCCGAAACAGAGATACGCGAAGAAACAATCTGGACACCTCCCTTCTTTTGCAACAGAGAAACAATACGCTTTTGATCCTCTGGTGTAAGCGCAAATACAAGAGATTCCTCCTCTCCATCTCGATATCCCTTGCAAAACACCTGAAAATGCCCTCTTTGAGCTATCACCGAATTTCCAAGAAAATAGTAAACCGACTCAATATATCCCCCAAAAAGAAAAAGCGAAACCACCCCCATCACCAAAACAGCCGCCGACAGAAGACTTCTCCTTTTGTTTCGAAGCACATTACGAAAAGCAAGAAGAAAAATCTTTCCTACTTTTTTCATCTCAGTCTCCTATTTTTCTGAGAAGAACCATGGATGATTCAGCAAACTGTGTCTCTTTTTCTACTTTCTTCAAAAACTCCCTTGCCCGCAGTATATCTTTTTGATAATAAGCCACCAGACCCTTTCCATAAAAACAAAGAGATTTCAGCTCTTTCGCATATGATCCATACCGAGAAGCCTCTCTTTCCACTCCATTCAAAAGAATATCCGCATCCTCAGGAATACTCTTCAGCATATTGGGAAAGTACTCCGGGGGAAGATAAATATACGAACGAAGTCTATTTTCACGAATATTCAGATTAGATGGTGCCATAACAACCGCTTTATCCATATAAAAAACCCCTTTTCTCCCATTTTTTATCTTTTCAGAAGCCCCCCCCCACTGAGAGGAAAAGAGATAGGCACTCCCTATCATCGAAAAAATCATAGGTTCATTCGACTCCATCTTCTGGGCACGTTCCAGAAAATGAATAGCCTCACGAGTAAGACGCCGATAATCCTTTTGAGAAACCTTCAAGGTATTTACCAATCCGTAGGCATGATAAAGATAAAACACCCCTATAGTATAATACCCTAATGCTGTCCCATTAGTCTTTTCATATTGCTTTACCTCTTTTTCACTACGAAAAAGTCCTGCCACCCTTTCAGGGACAAGAAGTTCCTCATAGGGAGAAACCTCGGCATAAAGTATACCCAAAAAACATGAAAAAAACACAAGAAAAATTTTCCACATTTTATACCTCCTTTCTCTCATCACGCACAATACGACCATCTTCCAGATAAACCACGCGACTCACCACATCAAGAATACGACTATCGTGTGTCGAAAAAATCACCGTCACCCCTCGAGTTTTGTTGCAGTCTCTCAAAAGCTCAATAATCTGATGAGCTGTAGAAGAATCAAGATTAGCTGTTGGCTCATCAGCCAAGATAAGTCCCGGCCGACGAACCAGAGCACGTGCTACAGCCACCCTCTGTTTCTGTCCACCCGAAAGCTGGTTTGGATAGCGAGAAGCATAGTTTTCAAGCCCTACCTCATGAAGAAGCTCCATCACCATCTTTCGTCTTTCTTTTTCATCAGGCCACTGATCCCCTATCCACAGAGGATATTCCACATTCTCATACACTGTCAAAACAGGAAGAAGATTATAGTTCTGAAAGATAAACCCAAGCCTATCACGCCGAAAAATCCGAAGCCTCTCTTCCGTCATCTGTCTCACATCCTCTCCATCATAAAAAATAGTTCCTTCATCCACACTATCAATCGCTCCAATAAGATTGAGAAGTGTGGTCTTCCCGCTTCCAGATGGTCCAGCAATCGCCATAAACTCCCCCCTCTGTACCTCCAGGGAAACCCCTTGAAGAGCCGGCACACTCACACCATCAAGATCATAGTTTTTTTTGATCCCATCCAGAACAAGCCTCATATTCCCTCCCCCGCAAAGAGCCAGACAAAACCTGCTACTATTTGTCCACCCGTGAACGTTTTTTCAAATGGATGATTATATTCTATCATAAGCGCCTGTTGACTATTCCACTGAAAACGCAGTCCCGCACCAGCACCACCCCTCAATTGCCAAGTATCATCAAGAGCCTGATACCATACCCCATCTGTTCCCAATTCAAACCTCATCCACGGAAACACCTGCCACCCAGAGGTCAATTGAGCTATTATCCCTATCCTCCCTTTCACATCCTCCTCGTGGTATCCCCTCACTTCTCGAGCCATAGATTCCTCATAGACATTGGCACTCACACCAAACAAAAGAGGAGTTTTCTCTCTCCAAAAAACCCCTCCCCCTATTTTCACAAAAGAAGCCACAAAAGACAACGGAATCTTGAGAAGCCCCCTCACGTTTACCCCCTGATCAAAAGAAGGAAACACCTCACTCTGGTTATAACCCCATCGATATTCCCTGTCTCTCATTTCAAGAGCATAAGAAAGCCAAAGCCTTCCCTTTATACCATCATCATACATATACTCTATAGTAGTGGTCACATCATGTGTCCAATGAGCATCTGGAAGAGAAATCTCTGTTTTTTCTCCCTTGCTGTACCATCTATAAACTGGTACATAAAATACCCCCCACATCCATCCTTCGCCGAAGGAATAGCGAAAAGTAGGGCCCAAAGCAAGGGCAGTTCCCCAAAAACTATCATCAGAGATCTCTCCATCACCATCCCTGTCGGAAAAATTCCCCTCAAAACCAAAAAGCCCCCAAGAAACTATCCCAATCGCCCCATCATAGGTGAAAAGACCATTATACATGGTCTCCATCCGAAGATATGGACCAGCCCAGAGAAGCAGACTCTCCAGTGGCAAACTTCCCCATGAAGGAATCATCATCCAGCTACAAAACCGAAACTGTTCGAAAACCCCTCCAACATTTGTCCAATTCACTGAATAGGTTCGAAGCCGATACCATAGTCCTGCCACTCCCCAATCCTCCCCAAGCGACGGTCCTACAAAACCATATCCCAGCCCAAAAGTTATCCATAAAAAACCTATCATCTTCTTCATCTTTTTTCTCCTTTTTATTTTATACACACTTATAAAGCACTGATCAATTCAAGTGTCACCTTTTTTCCCTGTGGCAAAGACCCAAAGAGGCTTTCTTCCTTTCCTCCTCCTATTGTTACCGTTATTTTCACCTCCCAGAGAGAAAGACTTTTCCACGTCACCATTCCACTCCACTGCCAGGAATACGTAGCCATCTCCACAAGAAGCCCCTGATCTATCGTCCAGTGATCTCCAAAAACCTTGGTAAGACCAAAAGAAACAACCCATGGGCTATAGGTATCCAGAGAGAGATTAGCCGCTGCTAAAAGCAGATAGGTTCTCGGAATATCCACCCCCACCTGATAAAGAGTATTTCCATACCTTTCTTTAGCGTATCGCACACCCTCCCAATAAGAGGCCCGATCTGTTTCTTCCCAGCTCCGTTGTCTATAATACACCTCCGCCCTTGATGTTATCTCCCCAGGCAATTCCACACGCACCCCCACAAGCCCCTCAAAAAACATAGAGTAATAAGAATCTATCTTCTCCTCAAATCGATACTCAGCTGGTGCAATATTAGTTATCTCATTTGGCATTCCATAGATATTGGTAATTTCTTTCCCATCAAACCGTGGAACCATAAGGCTTTTCCCGTTCTTGTAAGCCGCTTCTCCATACAACGTCCATCTTTCCCATGAAAAAGCAGAAGAAAAGGCATATTTTGACACCCATTTCCCCTCTTTCTCCGGCACCTCCCAGAGAGTAAGTCCCTTCACTATCCACCCATCCACAAGAAAAGAGAAGCCCCCACCCAGAAGCCAGTTCGTTGTCCCATTTTGAAAACAATCATACCACATATTCGTCGCTCCTGCATCAAAACGTGAAGGAACTCCATAGAAAAAAACGCTCACACCTCTCCACCTTCCCTCCAATCGCCCGTGATAAAAACCCTCTCCATATCGTGTATAGGCCACATCATCAGCCCACAGAAGCATAGGCTTGAAGAAAAAACCTTCACTCATATCCCACTTTTTTTTCCCTAACGTAAGAAGGTACTGAAAATGGTACATCCCCTCAAAAAACAACTCCTCAGGGAAAAGCCTGAAATCCCTTTTCCCCTCCCACCACTCATGATCATAGAGTTTATCTTTGTCCGTTTGCCAGCGAAAACGCCATTTTGTTTCTATCTTCAAGCCACTACTACCAAGACCCGCTTCTACCACCACACCTTCTTCCATCTGAAAAGGAGAAACAAAAACCACCTCCTGAGAACAAAAAGGAGAAGATGTATTCTTCTCCCTTGCTATGATCATACTCTCATACGAAACCAAACTATAAGCCAACAACGGAAAAAGCCATACCATCCATCCTATTTTCCTTCCCATCGAAACCCCCGAATAACCCATGGAAAAACCACAATCACATAGACAAAAAGAACTCCTATACCCCTCACAAGTACCATCACATCTTTACTTTCCCCAAAGAAAAACCGAAGACCCTCTAAAAAATGTGTCACAGGAAATACATAGGCAAGCCATCGCAAAACAGATGGCATTTGTTCAAGCGGAAAATATAAGCCCCCCAAAAACATCATAGGATATGCTACAAGATTCAAGAGATTCACTCCTCCCTGATAACTTTTTGCCAATCCACCAACAAAAAGAGCCACTGCCACCATTGCAAAAAAACCAAATGCTATATACAAAATCATTCCTATCCAATACCAAAAAGAAAGTGGTAATACCACTCTATACAACCAGAAGCCAATCACACACAACAAAAACACCTGTACAACAACCACAAAAAATTGGGAAAAACCCTCCGCCACAACATAAACCCAGCGAGAAATAGGGAGAAGCTCCAACTGTTTGAGAATACCATACTCTCTATACATGAGCATCTTCCCCCCAACAGAAAAGAAACTCACCGAAATCACCACCAGAGCAATCAGTCCAGGGAGAAGAAAATCCACATACGAATCTTCTATCCGTCCACTCACCTCTGTTGTCAGATATGTTATCTTCCCTTCAACACCCTTTCTATGAATCACTTCTTCATAGAGAAAAGAATCAAGAATAGAAAACGCTATCGCATTCATCTCTTTCTGGCGAGCATTGTATAGAACCTGAAAAAATGGTTTCTCATCACGAGATACATCTCGAGAAAACCCCTCTGGAATCACAAAACCCATCATAACCTGATTGTTTTCCACCATTTTTCTCACTTCATCCTCAGAATCCACCTCTTCTACCACGAAAACCCCGCTTCCCCTCAGTACCTCAATCATCTTTTGAGAAATCTCTTCCCCATCCCGATTATACACACTGACTCGAAAAACAGGCTTTTCATATCGAGAAAATACACTTCCAAAAATCACAAGAAGAAGAAAAGGAAACACCACTATCCAGAATATGGCAACTGGTTCACGAAAAAAAAGTCTTATCTGAAGAAAAAACCAATTAACAAAAGAACGGATCATGTTTTTTTTACTTCTCATAGGACCCACCTGCCGCTATTTCCACAACCACATCCTCAAGAGAACCAGAGTCAAACTCAAGATCATACACCCGTATATTCCCTTCTGTCAAAAGCTTTCCCAGTTCTTGAAGAAACATTTCCCGGGAAAGTATGTGAAATACTCCTTCTGTCCCGCGCTGTTTTTTGACAGCCATCACACACGAAAGAGAACTCAGCCGCTCAAGCATTTTTTCCTTTTCTACCACCACCCGCACAAAAAGCGTACTTCCGTACTGGCTCACTATATCAGAAGGACTTCCCACAGCCACAAGCTTTCCCGCTACAAGAACACCTATTCTATCACAGAGAACTTCCACCTCCTCCATATAATGCGAGGTAAGAAAAAGCGTCAATCCCAGTTCTTGCCTTAACTTTCGCAGCAAATCCCAAAACATCCGCCTTGAATGTGGATCCAGCCCTGTCGTAGGCTCATCAAGAAAAACCAACTTTGGTCTTCCAGCCAGAGCTATAGCCAGACGAAGACGCTGCTTCTGGCCCCCACTGAGATGTTCATAAAACATACGCCTTTCTTCTTGAAGTTCCACCATCGCTAAAAGTTCATTCACAGAAAAACTCTTTTCATAGGCAATACTGAACAAAAAGAGAAGTTCTTCGACTCTCATACGAGAAAAAGGCACCTGTTCCTGAAGCTGTGCCCCAAAAAAACCTTTCACTTCCTTCTTTTGGGAAGACACCCCAAAAACAAAAACTTCTCCTTCATCAGGAACACGAAGTCCCTCAATACATTCAATGAGTGTCGTTTTCCCCGCTCCATTAGGGCCAACAAGACCAAAAAATTCCCCTTCCTTTACCCGAAGACTCACAGAAAAAACCCCTCGCCCAGAAGAATAACGACGCGTAAGGTTTTTAACCTCAATAGCATCCATGCCTCACTCCCATCACACATCAGATAACCCCGAGGTGAAAATACCCTACCTAACGAGAAAAATTACCTCTTAACAATCGGAGAACTCCATGAACATGAACAACAGCAAGAACAGCTACAGCACCCACTCGCAGGAGCCAACGTTGTAGTTGTTGTTGAGAGAGATACTACCTCCATCTTCATACCTCTCGCCTCCTTCTTTGATTTTTACCTTTTCCAACACTTCACTATTCCTTTTTTATCACCCTTCACCTCGGGGTATCTTCTCTTGAATCAATTCCATTATATCACATTTTTGGTTTTTGTCAAGTGCCCAGAAAAAAAGACCTATCCCACATGCAGGATAGGTCTTTTTTTATCAAGCATTCACATACTCTTTCCCTTTGAAACTCGCTTTTGGCCTATCAGCACCCCTCCAAGCGCTACCAACAACGCTCCTAACGTGCCATACACAGCAATGATTTTGTCTGGTTTCAACCATGAGAAAAGACCAGTGAGAGACAAAACTCCACTTATACTTCCAATTATCATCGCTACCACAAACCACCCGGGCTGAATCTCTCTTTTTTGTGCAAAAAGAAGTGCCACTGCTGTCACCGGAACAACCGCAGGCACATAAAGACTATACACACCAAGAAGCATCGATAAAAGAGAGG
>JBKBIS010000055.1:0-6656 GCA_046294145.1 Brevinematales bacterium
GGGAACGATATTTTTTCATCGTTAGTTTTGAAATCATGTCCTTGGTTTTTTCTCTGGATTGTCTAACATAAATTTTTCTATAGGATTCACAATGGAAAAGAAAAAGTCCAGCTCATCTATGCGGTGGGTTTCCATTTTCCAACTTGTCTGTGAACTTTTGAAAACTTATAACCCTGATCGCGCGAAGGGAGGGGGTATGGCTTTTTGTGCTTAAATGGTTGTCGGATCAGGAGAGAGTTTTTGTGTTCATAGAAAGATAGCAAAAAGGGGAATTTTTTTGCTATGTTGAGTCATTTTAGAAAAAATGACAGAGAAAAACTTGCAAAGAATCTTGTTTTATGGTATACTATTTCTCTGGAGTGGTGGTATGCAGGAATGTATCTTCTGCAAGATAGCTCGGGGAGAGATACCTTCAGAGATTGTTTACCAGAATGAAACGGTGGTAGCCTTCAAGGATATTCGGCCACAGGCTCCCATCCATGTGCTTATTGTGCCTAGAGAACATCTTCCTACGTGGAATGAAAATGTTGATCATGTGATAGGTGCTATGTGGCAGGCGGTGAGAACCATAGCCAGAGAGATGGGAATAGATGAGTCTGGGTATCGAGTAGTGGCCAATTGTAATCGAGATGGCGGGCAGGAAGTATTCCATATCCACCTCCATCTTTTGGGAGGACGTCCTCTCAAATGGCCGCCGGGATAGACTGAGAAAGAAAAATTACCAGAAAAGGGGTGATGATAGATGCTGATTGTAGAAGTGAAGGAAAATGAGGCTATTGAAACGGCTCTTAAGCGCTTCAAGAAGGAGATCGAAAAAGACGGTATCCTCACTGAGGAGAAGAAGCACCGTTTCTATGAAAAGCCATCCGAAACTCGCAAGCGAAAGGCTTCGGCTATCGAAAGAAAGATTGCCAAGAAAGTTCGCAAGATGCAGCAGATGAATCGCTACATCTAAGGGGTTATTATGGGAATGTTTGAGGATTTGCAGCGTCAGTATATTGATGCTCGCAAAAGCGGTGATAAGTTTGCTTCTCAGGTCTTGAATCTTGTTATTTCTGATCTCAAATATGAGAAGATTAACAAGCAAAAGGATCTTGAAGATGCAGATGTGATTGCTTACCTGCGCAAGACTATCAAAAGTCGTAAGGAGATGCTTTCTGAGGCAGAAAATGCTGGTCGTCAGGATGTGGTGAGTGAGACAAAGGCAGAGATAGCCTTTCTTGAAAAACTTCTTCCTCAGATGATGAGCCGTGATGAACTCATCAAGCTTGCCAGGGAGGTAAAAGTGGCTATAGGTGCATCGTCGCCGGCTGATATGGGGCGGATGATGAAAGAAATCATGGCAAAGACGGCTGGTAGAGCTGATGGGGCTGAAGTCAAAGAGGTGGTCACCGCTCTTCTCAAAGGTGAATTGTAGTCAAAAGGCTGTCCATAAGGACGGCCTTTTTTGTCTTGATTTTTGCGAAAGAGTTTACAGAAGGAGTGGCTATGCGTATTCATTTTACCAAGATGCATGCATTGGGAAATGATTATATTCTTATTGATGGGACTCAATATCCGGAAGCCCTGGCTCGTGGCAGTGAGATTGCGAGGTTGTGGAGTGATCGGCATTTTGGAATTGGGGGAGATGGGGTTATTTTTGCAGCTCCTTCTTCTTCTGCGGATATCATGATGCGTATGTTTAATGCTGACGGAAGTGAGTCAGAGATGTGTGGTAATGGTATTAGACAGCTTGCCCGGTTTGTCTATGAGAAAAATATTGTCAGAAAAAACCATCTTCGTATAGAGACGCTTGCAGGTATCAAAGAGATTGACATGAGTATTTCTGGCAATGAGTTTCGTATTACTGTTGATATGGGTATTCCTATTCTTGAACCTTCAGAGATTCCTGCAGTTGTTGACAAGGATAGTCAGGGTGTGGCTAGAAAATCCATCTCCCTTGAGGGAAAAACCTTTGATTTTACCTTGGTTTCTATGGGCAATCCCCACGCTGTCACCTATATTGACAATGTGGACAAATTTGATGTTCAGCGGTATGGACCTCTTGTTGAAAATGCGACTCATATCTTTCCCAGAAGAACCAATGTTGAATTTATTCAGCCTCTTTCCAGAGGTGAACTTCGGATGCGTGTCTGGGAAAGAGGAGCAGGGGAAACCCTTGCCTGTGGAACAGGGGCCTGTGCCAGTGTTGTGGCCAGTATTCTCAATGGAATAACTGATAGAACAGTCCGTGTTCATCTTTTAGGAGGGCCTTTAGATATTACGTGGGACGAGAAGAGTGGTCATGTGATTATGACAGGAGATGCCCACATTGTTTTTGAGGGAGAAAAAGACATTTAGTCCACTACCTGGCATAAAATCAGAGCTTCGTTCTGAACAACAATTTTGTAGGTTTTCTGGATAAAAAATCGGGCTTCAAGGCCTTGTAATACTCTTTTGTCAATGAGAAGTGGTATCTTGAGTCCTTCAGCTGCCCTTTTAACCAGATCTATTCTCTGAAAAATCTTTCCCTGTGGTACTAACTGGCTAAAATCTTCACCAAAAACTGGCACAGCTCCTATTCTTACCTTTTCCGTGAGGATAAGGATAGAACTTTCTAACTGTATCTCCTGGGATTGGGCAATGGTCTTTATCTCTGAGAGAATGCGTTGAGAGAACTCAATTGCCCAAAGATTCTTGTGTTCATAAAAATATGGGAAACCAAAAAAGACGAAAAGTTTCTCATGTTCCCAGAAAGGAAACCCATCATATTGGTGTATATATTCCATGGTAGTTTTTGCCAGCACATCAAGAAATACATATTCCTGAAGAGGACTTGTCTCTCCCAATTTCCAGAAAAGAGCCACAACGGTAGCGGGTCTTTCAATGCCAAAACGGATTTCACCATCAGAAGCCAGCTTTTTCTGAATTTCATCAGAGAGAACTGGATTCATCCAGAGGAATTGTTTCTGCGTATTTTTTACCCGGGAAGCGTATTGTTGCCAGGCAAAGAGAAGGGGAGAAAGCATATTGGTGTCATGAATAGGGGGAATATGGGAAAAAAGAAGGGGATTTTGTTTGAGAAGCCACTGAGAGATTCGTTTTATCCCCTTTTGCCAGAACCATCCCACAGCATAATGCCGTACCATAAGCCATCCCACAAGCCCTATACCCCACCAGAGAAGTGATGGTGAAGCTCTTCTCGCTCCTTCCCAGAGAAAGAACCCAAGGGAGGCCACGCAGGGGATTTCAAGTCCATATTCAAATACCCACGAAGGTTTCTGAAGATTTCCAAGAAAGTGTAGATTCCACCGGGAAACAAGAAGTCGCCACGCATCAAAGACGAGTAAATGAAGAGGGGCGAGAGAGGCTATGATCCATATTACCCTTACGGCCGACGATTCTCTAAAAAACCAGAGATAAAACCCGACCATTCCTATAGTAAGCCATTCCAAAACAATTAACCACCAGAGGGTCCATCGGGAGAAAAGGGAAATCTTTTTCAAAAGGAGGTGTCTAACGGCCACAAGAAAGGCCGCTAAAGAAAAAAAGCTATAGACAATCCACACACCTAATTCTGTTCTGAGAGAGAGTCTTTGTAGGCCAAAGAAAAGGAGAAGAATGACCGCTGCTTTGTAAAAGAGATAGGATAAGAAAAGAACAATTTTCATTTTGCCTCCACTTGTCTTTTTTATCGACCAGCGAAGAGTTCAAACTTAACTTTCCTGTGTCCCTATCGAGGCAAGAAAAGGCTACCAGGGATAACGGCTTTGAGGATTTCCTCCTCCAAGAGGAAGTTTTTGTATATTTTTTCTCTCTTCTTGCTGTACAAGATTGAGAAGAGACTGGGCGTCTTCTTCCGGAGGTGTTTGTTGAGATGGTTGATTTTTCTTTTTTTCTTTTTGATGCTGAGGGGATGGGGAAGGTTTGTCTTGAGATTGAGATGAAGATGATTGATTTGATTGGATTTGCTGGAGATAAAGAAGGTTTTCAATAGTTTTTCTATAAAGTGGATTCCCGGGAGAGATTTTTTCAAGAAGCTGTCTATAAACCAGAGCAGCTTCCTTTTTCTCTCCGCTCGCAGCCAGTGTGGTTCCCATGTTATACAGACTGCGAATTTTCACGTCTTTAGAAGCACTATTTGTTAGGCCGGAAAACTCTCTTGAGGCCTTGTCCCACTCCTCAAGGAAATATAGGGTATTGCCAAGATTGTACCTGAGAAAGACAGAATCTGGTTTTTTCACAAGGGCCCTCTGGAAAGCCTCCTTTGCTTCCTGATAACGTCCTTGTCTATAAAGCCTTGTTCCACGAGAGGCTTCACTGGTGAAACCTTCGGATGGTCTGAGATACAAAAAGAATCCTACAAGGATAAGCATGGAGATCTCTTTTCTCATTGGCCAGAGAAGGGCTAAAAGCCACAAAAGAAGTGCCGGTACTAAAAAATACTGGTACTGAGCTCGCATAGTTTCATAACTTACTTTACCATAAGGATTCTTCTTGATTTTCTCAACATAGGAAACAAGCTTCTCCCCTGCATTATCTGTGCCATCTAAAAAGACACCTCCTGTTTTTCGAGCTATTTCCTTCAGAATATCTGGGCGTAAACGAGTGATAACTTCTTTTCCGTCAACAGTAAGAAAAGCGGGTGGTTTTCCTTTCTCATGAGAAAGAGGAATTTTTCCGCCTCTCACTGTTCCTATGCCAATACTGACAATCTGGATTCCTTTCTGAGCCACCTGAGAGGCTACAGAAGCCGGTGAATGTTCCATGTCTTCTCCATCAGACAGGACCACAATCAGCCGGTGAGAAAGGGTATTTTTTTCAAAGAGTTCCATGGCTTTTCTGAGAGCATCCTCTAAATTTGAACCTTGATTTTCAATTGCTAAGGGGTTGGCTTCCTGAAGCCAGAGAGAGATGACCTCATAATCAAAGGTGAGAGGAACAACAGGGTAGGCCTGAGCAGCAAAAAAAACCAGACCTATCCGATGATTGCCGCCTTTGGCCATCAGATCAAATACAATACGCTGAAGTCGTTCTAAACGACTCTCTCCGATATCATCACACAGCATACTCTGAGAGAGATCTGCGACAAGAATAATATCCACGCCTTCAATCCTCTCAGTACGATTTACCATTCCCCATCGTGGATCAAGAAGCGCAAAAGAGAAAAAGAGAACTGAAAGAGCAAGAAAAAGGCTCTTTACAAATCGATTCCAGGTAAACTCTCTTCCAAAAAGCACATTTCTCTGTTCTGGAGAATACTGTTGTTTTCTCCATCGCTCCTTTTTCCATTCTACTACCAGAAAGAGACCAAGCACAAGAAGAGATATTCCCACAAGCCACCACGCATGCGAAAATTTTCCAAACACCATAAGTCTTCCTTTTCTATTCTTCTTCTCATTTTAGGGATAAACGTAAAGAAAGTCAAACTTTACACAAAGGACGGGCAGAAGTTTTCCATTGCAAAAAAATATATTCTGCCCGCTTTGCGGTTAAAAAAGACTCTGTGGTTGCCTTGAGGGGGTACACATGTCTGGCAAGAAGCCGGGCTTTCCAGAAAGATGTTTTCATGTCCTCTCTCCTGAGAAAATGCACATGGCAAAATCCTACGGCTAAAGCGACTCCCATCCCATTTGTATTTACAATGAGAGGGAGCCATTCCACTGTTGGAAATTTTTTTATTATCCTTAATATGACTTCTTAATATCTTTCACGCTCCTTTTCATGAGGCACAATCTCCTCCCTGAATCCCTTCACATTGGAGAGAAATTTTTCTATTGGCCATCAGAATGCATAAGAGTGTAAGGAAATAGGTTATTTTTGAAAAAAGCCCCCTCCTTTATGGAGGGGGCTGGCAATATCATTTAACGCACGATGTAATTGGCTCCTTCGTTGTTGTCCCAGTAGGTCTGGCCATTGACCGTATACTTTACAGAATACTGGACAGTCTGACCGTAGAAACTGGGTATAAAGAAATACCATCTTTCAACACCATACCTATTGGGATTATCAAAGGAAGAATAACCATAGTAGACACGCGGCCCGGCATAACTGGCAGAGGTTGTGAGGGTGTCTTTCCAGTTATTTGTTGTATATACAATGGTGACTTCCTTGGTATAGCCTATATTTCTTACATCTACAGCTCCATTGCCAGCGGTATAGAGATACACAGCAGCCACCATCCTCTCTTTGCCAAGAAGTGGACCAGCATTTTTGGCAAGACGGTAATTTTGTCCACCGTTGTTATCCCAGTAAGTTTGACCACTTACCGTATACCCGATCACAAATTCGTCGGAAAGCACATCCATAAGAGGATTGTACACACTAGTAAAACCAAGTTCCCAGGTTTCCCAGCCGTTTCCTGCAGGTCCACGGTATTCAGCCTTGAGATTTGTCCATGTTCCATTGGTCAGCTTGTGATGGACAAAAACCTGCTTCTGATAGGCAATATTTTTTACCCGAATCACAAACCGACGCTCGCGCATGTAACCACGATAAAAATGTTCATGATCAAAGGCTTCTACAAGCTTCACCATCGAAGAAGAGGTTGCCGTAGAAAAAGAAAGAGTAGATACAGAAGAGATATCCTTTTCTTCATTTTCTGTGGCTTTGTTATCCCCAGTGGGGACCATAGCACACGATACCATACCGCCAAGTATCATACACAACAACACCAA
>JBKBIS010000055.1:6666-8765 GCA_046294145.1 Brevinematales bacterium
AACTTTTTTACCCAATTCATATTTTGTTACCTCCATACAGTATTATTATGGGAAATATGGTAAAGCAGAAAAGGCAAAAATGCAAATTTTTTATTCAATTTTGTCTTATTTATGTGCATAATGCACTTATCCTTTTTTGATCTTTTTTGTTTCTTATTATGCTGGTGGATGAAGCGATAATTTTTTCAAAAGGGTTTTCTTTGCTTCTTTACTTTATTTTTGACGGTCTTGTAGCCGAAAAAAATAATAAAATAAGGGAGTATAATGTGAAAAGGCAATTTTTTGTGATGATTGGATTGGGTTTAGTTGCCATATCTCTGGCTTTTGAATCTTCACAATTAGCTTCTTTTCGTCTGGTGCCAGCAGGAGAACTCAGAAAAGCCATTCAATCTGCTGTGTTGGCTAACCGTCTTTCTCAACTGAAGGAATATATTCTTAAAAACCCTTCTCAGTTTGAAGGAGTGGATATTGCCGGTGTTTATGGTGATGTGGCTACCAACTACTATGGGCAAAAAAATTTTTTCTTCGCTCTTATGACAGCTACCGAAGGTTATTTTATGAAAGGATCTTCTGAAGGTCGTGCTTTGTGTGCTTATTATGCGGCGCGGGTTTTGTACCAGCAAAATAACCGGGAGTCGGCTCTTTTTTATGTGAACCGTTCCCTGGAATTATTCCCTACCAATCATACTATGTATTCTTCTGCCAAGCGTCTCAAAAGACAAATTCGATGGGAATATCTTTCTCGTAGTGAAGGTTTACCTGATGATAGTGTGAGTGATATCTGTTTTGATGGAGATGATGTGTGGTTTTCTATGTGGACAGGGGGAATAGGGCGATTTACCAGAAGTTCTCTTTCTCTTTTGCTTTTTTCTTCAAAAATGGGGGGGCTCAAGTCTGATCATACAAGAACCCTTGCCCTTGATGGGGATATTCTCTGGGTTGGTACGTATGGTGGACTCTGTTTTTATAACAAGAAAACGGGAAAATGGCAGAATGTGAGTGGTGAACTCTCTGATGTTCCTATCAAAAAGCTTTTTCTTCATGAGGGGGGGCTTTATGTGGCTACTCTCGGCAAGGGACTTTTTCTGAAAAAAAATGGTCCCTTTCAGAAGATCTTTTCTACTTCAATTTATGTTTCCGATGTTCTTCATGTGGGAGAATGGATGATTGTGGCTACTATGGATAATGGAGCCTATGTGCTTAAGGATGGTAAACAGGTGGCAAGAATACTTCCGGGCAGAACCATCAAGAGCCTGGCTTTCTATCGAGGAATGATCTACGGGGGTACTCATGGTGATGGTCTTTTTGTCGTTAGACCAGGAGAATGGGATACTGTACATTGGGTAAAGGGTTTGTCATCATCATATATAGAAGCTCTTCATGTTTACAGGGAGGTGCTTGTTATAGGTACGTTGGGTGGAGGTGTGAATTTTCTCTACCCAAATGGGGAGTTACGTTTAGTGACTATTCTTGATGGGTTATCCAGCAATGATGTCGTGCGTATAAGACCAGAAAAAAATCGTCTTTGGTTTGGTACTCTTTCTGGTGGAATTGCTATCCTTATGGTAGAGAACATGGAGGATATTTAAAATGAGGGTTTACTCATTTGCTGAAAAACAGAGAGAGGAGGCGAAGCTTTGTGAAAAGGGCGTGAATACCCACTTTCTTCGTAGTGAGGAGAAGGGGCAGGCGATTGCCCGCCAGCTCATAGAGAAAACTATTTCGGGAGAAAAGGTAGTTTTTGTTTGTTCAAGCGATTCAGATGGTATGGCTCTTCTTTCTGCGGCAAGAATCGTGTATGCTTCTGGAAGAGACGTGGTGGTGGGAATTGTCTCGCCTGTAGGTGCCTGGACACCTTCGGGATGGAAAGAGCATGTCGAGATCTTGAAAAAAAGGGGGATAAAAACCATCTTTTTTCTTGATAAGCCAAGAGGATGGAATGCTTTTTTGAATGCGTCGTTGGGTGGACAGAAAATTATTGCTACTGTTTTCTCCTGTTGGAAGGCCAGAGTAGATTGTCAATTTTTTGGAGAATGGGTTATACGAAGTTTCCCATTTGTGATAGGGGTTGACCTCCCCTTTGGGTATCCTGAGGCAGT
>JBKBIS010000056.1:0-8444 GCA_046294145.1 Brevinematales bacterium
AGACTTTCACTTCCAATAATACCATTGAGCACCTCATGAAGTGTACCATCACCTCCGGCACCAACAACACATTCCCATCCCTCTGAAGCCGCCCGGTATGCCAATTCTTTCGCATGACCAGGATAACGCGTATAAGCCAGCTCTACAGTATGACCCACGGACTCAAGATACTTCAGACACTGGTGAAGCGAATGTTCATGACGTCGGTGAAGAGCATTGGCCACAAAAAAGTATCGCATGATTACTCCTCGTTAGACGTCTTCGCCTCTTTTCTTGCCAGAATGTGAAGAAGAGCCCCCAAGGCAACACTACTGTCCCCTGTAGGTATATTCCTATGAATGAGAGGCTCGAGTCCAACCTTGCGAAGATAGTATTCCATAAGTTGCAAAAGATGAGGGTGAATAAAGAGATTTCCTGAGAGTGCCACTCGTCTTTCCTTGTAATGGTCCGCATAGTTTTGAAGCAAAGAAGCCGTATTGGAAAAGAGGGAATGAATCGCACGATGAAGAAGAAAAGAAGAACTTTCACCATCCTGGATATCCTTGAGTACCTGTCTGAAAAGTTCATAGGTATCCAGGTAGATAGCATCATTTTCTCGAATAAGCGACACTTCATAGGGAGAAACGTCCTGTAAGAGGAAAAATTCATCCAGACGTTTGTTTACCATATCGTATTCTTCAACAAGGGACCTGTAATCTAAGAGTTCAAAGAAGGCAATAATGATATGGGTCATGCTTGAAGACAAGGTCACGTTGATAATACGTTTGTTGATAGCACTAATCACGTAGCGAATCTCTTCTTGACTACGAAGATGGTTCATAAAAGGAATATTCAGTTCATCAAGATCTCCAGCTACTTCTCTAAGTACTGCAAGGGTAATTCGCCAGGGTTCAAGGTAAGTGGAAGCATTGCCAGGAATGGGAATAGGTCTCCAGGATGCCAGAATAGAAACACGCTCCATGGTACCATACACAATATCACTTCCCTCAATAGTGCCATGGCTTGTGTGATCTTCATCGTCAAAAATAATTCCCAGAAGAGGAGTATTTGAAAAGTGATTGTCAAAAAGAACATTGGCAAAATGGGCCTCCGTATGAGTGTAAACACTTTTTTGACCGTATTTGGAGAGGTACGTATGGAGAAGAGACTCATGATAATACTCATGGAAAATCACTCCCCGGGTGGTAAAGGCCTTTTTCTGATTTTCCATCCACTGATGAGCTGCCTCCAGTTGCTGCCAGTCAAGAAGTCTACCAAAAACAGGAGAGAGATGAATTTCACTCCCCTCTAAAACAGCCAGACTAAGATTACTCTCACTTCCAAAGGCAATAAAATCATAGTTTTTTTCGCCCTCCAACTCAATAATAGCCCCCTGAAACGGAGTATAAGAGACAGGATACCATGTTTCCTGATAAAGGGTATAATAACAAAAAAGATGACCATCTTGAATTTTCACATCATATGCCCTTTTCGTGCTGGGAGTGAGAAAATAAAAAGGTGCAGAAGAAAAAAGCTCAGGATAAGATGAAAGAAGTTCCTCTGTTTTGTCCTTATTGGTGTCTGAGAGAAGAATAACAGGGATAAGTTCCCCCTTTTTGCCCCAAGGCTCATTTTGGGGAAGTGGCAAAAGAAGACAGGGAAAGATATCTTCTTGTTTCAACATGAAATAAGAAACAAGGGATTGTTTGTTGAGAAAAAGCAAACAAAAATCCTTTGAAGAAGGTTGATTCTCAACCTTGAAATTCCTTCCTGAAGGAAATCGTAGAACAGGCGAAATCATAGGGACCTCCTCTTTACAAGAGTAGCACGACTTTCGTTAACTACCATGGGAAGAGCCTCTGGATAAACAGAAATAGCCCATCTCTCCAGATAATAAATCTCTCCATCGATGTGAGACACGCAAGGAGAAACAGAGGAGATGGAAAAAAAAGTGAATTTCTCTTCATGAACAAAGGGAAGAGAGGTATGTTTCCCCTGGAGGGCTAAAAAGAGGTTTTTTACCCTTTTGCCTATTTCCACATTTTCTATCCAGCAAAGATCGAGAAGACCGTCGTTTAATGAGGCTGAGGGATTTAGGGCGATCCCTCCCCCAGAACTCCGACCATTGCCAATAGAGAGAAGAAAAACATCTCTTTGTTTTCCAGCAAAAGTCAGCTTATATCCTTTGTAAAACAAAAGGTTCTTGAATACGGGAAGATAGTAACGCCATTTTTTTGGAAACCACGACCAATGCCGAAATTCAGAAGCCACAAGAGCATCAAACCCTATGCCCATGGTATTGAAAAAGTAACGCTCATTACATTTTCCTACATCAATGGATACAGCCTCATCGCGGAAGAAAGAATCCCATTCCTCCGGGACAAAAGAAGATGAAAAACCAAGCCCAAGAGCAAGATCATTTCCCGTACCAGCCGGAATGAGAGAAACCCTGATATTGTTTCTCCCCACGAGAGGTTGACACATTTCATTGAAAGTGCCATCCCCCCCAACACACACAAACTCCCTGTAGCCAAGCCTATAGGCCTTTTCTGCCAACAGAGTGGCATGGTTATTACCTTCTGTTGCCCATGTGGTAACCTCATGATGAATAGAGGCCTGAGAGAGAAATCCCACAAACTGATTTACCACCATCTGGGCTCTCCCCTCTCCAGCAACAGGATTATAAATCACACACACGCGATGCACATCCCCTCCTTTTTTCACGCTATCATTGTAAAGGATTTTTTGAAAATCGCAAGTAGTAAGGGAAAACCCAACCCAAGACTTTTTCCATAACAAGGCTTTGAGGAAAAATCACGGTATTAAGAAACAAGAACTATCACCCTGTGATAGGCCTTTTGTTTGGCTGAAACAAGGTAATAGCCACACATCAAATTCCATGCTCAAATATCCCATACGTCAATAGCTCTCTTTCAAGAGAAAACACCTCTAACATTCACTCTATTCATCCCACACGAAAACATAAGCATCCCTTCTGGTAAAATGACAACACGAAAATGAAGAAATGTTTTTCTTCTTTACTGAAAAGTTGACTTTTTTGGAGTCTTTTTGTATGATATTTTTGAAAAAGGAGGTGGCTTATGAAAGCGCTTCTCTACGCTTACAATCCAGAGTATGCAAAAGAACTTGCCATACGTTTAATCCCATTTGGTATTGAGGCTCTCCCCTGTTCAGAAACTGAGGACATACTCAACCAACAATGTGAAGAGGAATCCCCTTTTCATCTCATTTTTACAGAAAAAACAGACAAAGATTTCATTAGTAGACTCAAGGAACATTATCAAGGTTCGCATACTATCATTCTGAGTTCCAAGGATCTCCCTCCAGCGGAACTCAAGGAACTTGTTCCCTTAGGCATTACTACGGTGATGCGTCTCAAAAACCAACCTGATACTATGGTAGAAGAGATCGTCCAGTTCATTGTATCCCACAATATTCGTTCAACCGACAAACGACTTCATATTCGTGTCCAACCACAACCCCACGAAACTGCCACAGCTTCTGTATTTCTCAAGAAAATGGCACGCTTTGTGAGGGGAAAAATCCTGGACATCAGTGCAGGTGGATTTGCTTTATTAGCCGATGATTCACTAGAAATCAGTCTCCTTTCCCCGGGAGAACTCTATGACAATGTCATTCTCAGTCTCAATGGTCGAGAAATAAAAACTGTCGCCAAGATGGTAGTACGAAGAGACGTTATTGCCGGTTTCAAGTTTGAGAACGTAGAACCAAAAGAGATGTTAGAAATCGCCTCGTATATCTACAACCACCTCGAAGAAAACTACCGCCGAAAGCTTCGATCCATGATGACCGAGAATTGAAGCGATCACAAACAGAGATACTTGAGTACCAGTGTCGCATAACTTCCCGGTGGAAGAGAAAGCGAAAGAGAGAGCCGCCAAAAACCAGGAAAAAACTCATCCTCCGTCCAGTAGTGTTCTTTTATTTCTGGATAAACCCACAGAGAACGCCTCTTGGCATGAAGCGTAACTCCATAAATACCCCTTATCTTGAGATCGGAAAGAGAAATACCCTCCTCTCTCAACACCTGTTCCGTAAAACTATCCACCTCCGGCACATCATAGGCCACCACCCACCCTTCTTCTGGAATAGTCTTCTTCTCCACCGGGAAAAAGACTTCTCCGCTTTTCATAGGAAGGGAAAAACCCTCTCCCCCCTGAAGACGAAGAGAAAGACTCCGGTTGAAAAGAAACGAAAGGTACGCATTGGCCACAAGAAGAAGATACCGATGATCCAGAAGTCCCACCGCATACCGGAAACCTTTTTCATGTCCCTCCTGAGCAAGAAAAGAAAACACCCTGATCCCAGGACGCCATCCTTTCTGCTGACAAAGATTCAGACACATTTTCCATTTCCCCCAGAAAGAAAGAAGATCTTTTCTCATATCTTCTGGAGCATGAGTACGCATAAAGGCACGCAAAACCTCTTCCATTTGTCCCAGAAAGAGAAGCTTCCCCACCCACTGTCCGTCTTCATACGAGCCAAATCTCTGATCATCAAAATAGTTTGGCATTCCAAGGGACTGAATTCTCTTCACACGATTCATCACCTCATCCCTTTGTTGCAAAGAAATCTCCCGTATCACCAGAAAAAAATCATTGGCTGCAAGACAACCAGAATCAATGGGCTTTTTACTATACCCAATAAACTGAAGACGAAATCCTTCGTGAGAAGGAAGTTTGCTTATCACACGGGGAACACTGATATACTGAAAGGTATGTCCGTACTTATCCTTTATCCCGGCAATGCCAATCGAACGAGAAGGAATTTTCCACCACCTTTGAAGCTTTTCAAGAACCTCAAAGGTTTCCTTGCCCTTTTTCTCAAGAAGATACACGCGAAACCGTCCATCTGAAACCAGAATCCCATCTCGAAGCCTTTCCCTGACAACAAAATCTTCAGGCCTATACTTATAGCGCATCACTCTTCCTCAAGAATTGTTCTATCGATAATACCACTGGCCACCACCCTTTCACCCAAAAACAGAACACCCAATTGTCCTGGTGTCACTATTTCAGCCGGTTTCTCAAGTACAAGATGAAGACAGGCCCCTTCCCACTTTACTTCACAAAATACACACTCACTTTGATAACGAAGTTGAACCTCATAAGTTCCCTCACGAAAAGAAGAAGTAAGAAGATTGACATCCCGTAGCCAGACCTCTCGACTCTTGGGCACATCTCCTAATACAATAGAACCACTCTCTACATCCATAGAACGAATATAAAGCCTTTTCCCTATCGATACTCCTAAACCCCGTCGTTGCCCAAGAGAGTACAGGGCAATCCCCTTGTGTTTTCCTACAGGTTTCCCCTCATAGAGAAAGTCCCCCTTTTTGAGAGATACTCCATGAGACAGAAGATACTCTCTATAATCCTCTGGCACAAAACAGATATCCTGACTCTCTCCCTTTGAAGAAGAGATAGGCATACCACTTTGAGCCACAATTTCCCTGACCTCGGCTTTCGTTTTATCCCCAAGAGGAAATATCACATAAGAAAACATCTCCTTTGGCACATAGGCAAGAAAATAAGACTGATCTTTGATGATATCTTTACCTCGATAAAGACCCACCTCTTTCTCATCCTCGAGAACCCTGCAATAATGACCGGTGGCCACCATATCAGCACCCCGACTCAAGGCCTCCTCCACAAGAGCCCCAAATTTGATATATCGATTGCACATCACACAAGGATTGGGCACAAGAGCCTGCTGATATCCCTCAATAAAATAACGTATAACCCTTGCCTCAAAAATATCCTTCAGATCAATCACATGGTGAGAAATTCCAAGAAACCGACATACCCTTCTGGCTGCCTCGATTTCCTCAAGACTACAACACTTTTTTGTTCCACTCTCAAAAGCCGCCACAAAAGTCATTCCCTCAACCTGATATCCTGCCTCTTTCAAAAGATAGGCGGCTGCAGAACTATCCACGCCGCCACTCATACCAACAAAAACCCTTGTCATCAAAGCTTCTTTAGCCTGTCCTTTTGACTTTGAATATACTTAGCTCTATCCACCTTCTTGAAGAAAGGAAGCATCTCTACAAGATTCATAAATTCCTGTGGTTTTGGCTTCAAAGCATCCTTATGAAGCTCAATATAGTCAATCGTTTCTTTGTCTTTAATTTTGTCAAGAAGGCGAATCCCCCCATCTCCACTGGTTCCTACAAGATAATAATTCGCTCCCACCCTGACCACCTCTATATAACCACCAAGACCAGTCTGTTTCACGGCAATAACCTCAATAAAAGCGGCATCCTCTGTAGTTTCCACCGAACTCTTCTTCACAAAATAACGAACAAGAAAAAAACCTCCCACAGCAAAAACACCGGTGTAGAAAAAAATCTTCACCACTACCCAGAACCAACCACCACCTTCAGGTTGCACCTGTTGTTTTGTTTCTTCCTGATAAAAACGATCAAGAAATCCGTTGGTTTCTCCGTTGGTAGCCACCTGCGTATAAGCAAGAAGAGGCACACAAAGACAAAAGACATATACCCACTTTCGCATAAGTTTTCCTCCTCTTCTGGCAAAAACTATTCTTTGAAGACTTTTTACTATAAGGCAAAAAAAGAGAAAAAGCAAACTCCTTTTTCTCTCCTCATTCACCTGACTTCTCCATGTGAAAACATATCTCGTACACAAGAGCTATAACCATGTTTCAGCAAAAAAAACCGTAGAAAGCTGAAACAAAGAAATAGCCCTCCATATTCACAAGAAAAAACTTCCCCTCGAAAAAATCTCTCTTATCTCCCCTTCTTCTACCAGAATCTCAAAAAGATAAACTTCCTGTTCAAGAAGAAAACAAAAAAATTCAAGAACCACCGAAAGGATTTTCCCGAAGAATAGCAAACGGTTCCAACACCACCCCTCTCAAGACAAACTCCTCATTGGGCTGAACAAGACCTTTCTCCTCCCCCCTCACAAAAAAGTATTTCCAACAAAGTTTCTCATTCCTGCCATCAGGGAAAATCACCTCAATACTCTGATCAGATCGTATCTGATTCATTGCCTGACAGATTGTTTCATTTTCTCTCACCTCTTTCACATAAGCCAGAAAGGTATATTCCCGTAAGTAGCCCGGATCCGTCACTTGAAGCGACTCGTTGTGTGAGAAATAAAAACCAGTGGTATATTCTCTGTGACTGACTCTCTCCAGCTCTTCTAGCATAGACTGATCCGGTTTCTCGCCTCTCTGGAAAGCATCAAGAGCATGACGATAAACTCGGGTCACATTAGCCACATAGTATAGAGACTTCATCCTTCCCTCAATTTTGAAACTATTGATACCAGCCTTCAGAAGTTTGTCTAAATGAGCCGCAAGATTCAGATCTTTTGAGGATAATATAGCCGTGCCATGTTCTGTCTCTTCTACAGGAATCATCTGGTTCTGGCGACTCTTTTCCACCAGATAGTACTCCCACCGACAACTCTGGGCACAATCCCCAAGGTTAGCGTCTCTTGTACGAACTCTTTTGCCGGGAGAGAATTTCTCGCCTGCTTTATAAAGGCGGGGATTGGTAAAATAATTCGAAAGCAAACACCTTCCAGAATAAGCCACACACATAGCCCCATGAACAAAAACCTCAAGTTCTAAAGAAACAGCATCTCGAATTTCAGCAATTTCTTCGAGGGAAAGTTCCCTGGCAAGAACAATTCGTTGGACACCAAGTTTCTCATAGAAACGGCAGGTTTCTTTGTTGGTAGTATTCGCCTGGGTACTCACATGAATGGGTATCTCTGGATAGTGTTCCCTGAGCCAGCCTATCATGCCCAGATCAGAAACGATAAGACCATCCAATCCCAGAGGAGCAATTTCCTTTACAAACTCCTTAAAGGCAGAAATATGGCGATTATGAAAAAAGATATTGGTGGCAAGATAGAGACGTTTTTGACGCTGATGAGCATACCTGATTGCCTCTGTTAATTCTTCTATTGTCAAATTAGTCGCTTGTTCCCTCAGGGAAAACGAACGGGCACCAACATAGACAGCATCTGCCCCATAGGCAAAAGCAAAACGCATCTTGTCAAAACTTCCAGCCGGAGAGAGGAGTTCATATTTCATATCAAAGCAATCCAAGCTCCTGTAAGGTTTTCACACTACAAAACTCTCCACACATACTACAGTAGATTTCTTTGACTCCAGAAGATTCGCGACGTTTGCGAGCCAATTCAGGATCAAGGGAAAGACGAAACATAGTTTCCCAATCAAGAGCCTTGCGTGCCCTGGACATTTCATCATCAATCTTTCGAAATCTACCAGGATTTTTCACCATATCAGCAGCATGTGCCGCAATCTTAGAAGCAATAATACCCTGTTTCACATCCTCAAGATCAGGCAAACAAAGGTGTTCAGCAGGAGTTACATAACAAAGAAAGTCAGCACCAGCCGCCCCTGCTACTGCTCCCCCAATCGCC
>JBKBIS010000057.1:0-8359 GCA_046294145.1 Brevinematales bacterium
CCATCTTCCTGTCCTATTTTTATGTGATTATATTGTACACTACTTTCAAGAAAAAGTAAATACCTTTGAGAAAGTTTTTTTGAAGCCTCCTATTTGAGGGAAAACATCTCGCACCTGTATTTCCAAGAAAACAACAAAAAATCTCAGAGAATAAACTCACTTTATAAAAAATCAATATATCAAGACCACTACAGAGAAATGCTATTTTCCAAAGTCAAACAATCTCCTCTTCACCTTTTCTCTGTCCATACATTTTTGTGTTTTCTTGAGATTAAAGAGACGCTACTTCCGCTGTAATCTCCCTGCCCTCTATCAGATGATCAAGACCATAAAAAGAACGAAGTTCTTCAAGCATAATATGAAAAATCATATCCCCGAAATCAAGAAGAAGCCACCCTCCCTCCCAGGGCTCCAGAGGATTTTTCAGATACCATCCATGCTTTTCCATTTCTTCTACTACACGATTTCTCACTGCCTCAAGTTGAATCACTGAATCAACCGTCCCAATCACAAAAATATCCGCAAGAAGAGAATATCCCGACGCATCTACAATACGAAGAGAGCGAACCTTAAGTTTCTGGATTTCCTCTATCACCTGAGGAAGCATCTTTTCAGCAGAAAGCTTTGTGCGCATGACTACTCCAAAGGAAACATAGCCAACGTCTTTTTGAGAGCATCTCTGTCCATTTCCTTAAAAATAACCTCTCTATAAAGACGGAAGAACTCCTCATCATTTAAAGAAGAAAGGAGAGCCCTCTGTTTGATGGCTTTGATTTCACGAGAGATCACTATCTGCTTTTTTATTTCCTTGAGACGACTCTCAAAATCAGGACTTCCATCAAGAAATACCCTGAGTAGTTTATTGTCTGAGAGCAGTTTGACCACATAATAAACTTCTGAACGTGTTTTTGCCGGAAAAATATACTGTCTGTAAAAAGCAAGTACCTGTTCTAAAGAAAAATCCCCAAGCCTTCCATCTGTCCTCACCTTTTTCCACCAAGAGGAGAGCTTTTTATCTTTCTGTATGAGCGCCTGAATATCTTGAACTACCGTCTTCTCATTATACGCAAACTTCATCAATACCTGAGAAGAGAGAGTACTCACAAAAAAAGCATAATCATCCTGATGAAAACCAGTAAGAATAAATCTCTTGAAAAAAAGCCCCACCTGATCCATACGAAACGTATGAATGGCCTCATCGAACATTACCTTATCCATCGCGTTACTCAGTTCCTGATCAGATGCCATTCGATGTTCCAGAAGAGTTCCAAACGTAGCAAAATCATCCGCACAAAAAGCCGCCCTTTCTTCTTTATTGAGCAATCGGTAAAAATGATCAAAACGTTCCTTATATCGATGTTCTACTGTCGTTACAGCACATCCCACAAGCATAACCACCAAAGAAAAAAGCAATCCTTTTTTCATCTTTTCACCTCTCTTACGATTCAGACGGCGTTGATATCAAAATATCATCAAAGATATAAGTATTCTCATCCGGTTCATACAAAAACCTATCCTCACCAAGGGACATATTAAATCCAGTATAAGAGAGTTCCAGCTGTACTTCACGTCCCAACTGATTTCGCGCCACCATACGTTGAATCTGTCCCTCAGGACTTACCACAAATTCAATATAACGAAAGGCCGACAATGTCGATTTCGGTTTGAACTCTATGCGATACGCTTGTTTCCCTCGAAACATCACGGCATAATCCCTGGGAAGAAACGGAATATACTCCTTCTGAAGACGCTGGATATTCCATCCAGTCAGAGGTGTAGCAACCTTTGTTTTCTCTAAATTTTCTCGAATAGCAATATTCTGATCCTTGATCACAATCCAGAGAACCTTTCCATCCGAAAGCATACGATTCCCAGAAGAATACTCCATAGCAAACTTATTAGGTGCTTTGTAGTACAAAACCCCTTGATAGGTTTTCTTATTCACCACATAGACAAAACTGGCCGTAAATGTTCGCACTGTTGCAGTATAGGTCTGAATCTTCTGCAGGAGCGTATTCACACTTACTTTTTCCTGACCAGAACTCAAAGACGGTATCATCAAAAAGAAAAGAATCATCATCACACTCTGTCTTTTCATGGCTCTCTCTCTACGGTTTTGTAGCATTGGTAATATTACTTCGTGGACTCTGAACATTGTATTGAGCACTATATGCCTTCACGTAGAAAAAATAGGTCACTCCACTTACAAGAGGATCGCCTTTGGCGTCCTTGGAAACCGTATAGGTAAAAAGCGTAGCCGTACTCATCACCGGGATATTTGGCATGGTGGCCTGATTTTCCAAAGGACCCGGGATTTTTTCTCCTTTGTCTTCCAGGGCATCTTGCATGGCAGAGGCAATATAGATATTGTACCCTTCAAAGTAGGGCTCATTATTCATCCCCCAGAAGGAAAGCACAATGTTCCCATCTTCATTGGTAGTAACCGAAAGTCCAAGAGGAGGATTGAGAGAAATCTCCTGCTCAAAACTTTCAATCCCACATGAAGCCAAGAACAAAAGAAACCCTACACCCAGACTCTTCCACTTCATCAAAGTTCCTTAAGAACGATTCTGTGCTTTTCATCAATGTCTGTCACCATGGCATCCACAATCTGTCCAAGCTGATACGCAGAACGAACAGGCTTCTTTTCTTTCATATTGGAACGATGAAGAAGCGCACTCTCACCAGGAATCAATTCAAGAAACACCCCATAATCCTCTATACGAATCACCTTCCCTTTGACCTTTTCTCCACGTTCAAATCCATTGACGATGTGGTTCACAATATAAAGACAGTGCTCAATATCCTTTTCCCTTCTGCCACAAATAGCCACACGACCATTGTCATCAATGGAAATAGTGGTTTGAGTTTCTTCCATGATACGTTTAATAATCCTCCCTCCCGTTCCAATTACCTGTCCAATCGCTGACTCAGGAATATAGATGACCCTGATTTTCGGTGCATTGGCAGAAAGTTTCTGTCTCGGCGCATCAATCACCTCATTCATCTTGGAGAGAATATAGGCCTGCCCAGCCAGAGCCTGATTCAAAGCCTCTTCCATCATACTCTGCGTAAGACCTATAGTCTTCACATCCATCTGGAAGGCAGTAATACCATCCTTAGTACCAGCTACCTTGAAATCCATATCCCCAAAATGGTCTTCAAGTCCTTGAATATCGGAGAGAATACAGTATTTCCCTGTTTGTTTATTCCATACAAGCCCCATGGCAATCCCTGCCACTGCTTTGCGAATAGGCACTCCCGTAGCCATAAGAGCCAGACTTGAGCTACAGACGGTTGCCATAGAAGACGAACCATTTGACTCCAGGATCTCTGATACCACCCGAATAGTATAGGGGAACTCCTCTTCTGAGGGCAAAACCGGTTCAATCGCCCGATAAGCCAAATGCCCATGACCAATTTCACGGCGAGAAGGAGCAAGAGATTTTTTCACCTCTCCCGTACTGAAGGGAGGAAAATTATAGTGGAGCATAAAACGCTTTGATTCTTCCTCTTCCATAGTGTCGATATACTGCACATCAGAGGTAGAACCCAGCGTCACAATACCAAGACTCTGTGTTTGTCCTCGCGTAAAGAGTGCCGATCCATGAACATTCTCCAGAAGATCCACTTCTATCGTAATAGGCCGAATCTCATCAGGCTTTCGACCATCAGGACGAATTCTCTCGTTGAGAATAGTCTCCCGAATAACCTCAACCTCAATCTCATCAAGAAAAGTCCTGGCCTCTTTGTAAGCCTCATGTTCTTCGTTGATACCAAATTGTTCGAGAAGAGATTTCTTAAGCTTGTCTACTGCTTCAGCCCGGGCCTTTTTGTCAATGGTATAAGTCGCCTCACGCATAGGCCTCCAGGAAGCTTCCCGCATTTGTTTCCGCACCTCATCTGATAAAAGCCTCACAGGCTCTTCAAGCAAGATCTTCTGGGGCTGAACCAACCTGACCAATTCTTCAATCAGGGCAATCTCTTCCTTGATATGAACATGGGCAATTCGCAGAGCTTCAAGAAGCACATCCTTGCTCACCTCATGCGCACCTCCCTCTACCATGGTAAGACCTTCTCTGGTCCCTCCTACCACAATATCAAGGAGAGCCTCTTCTACCTCTCTCATGGAAGGATTAACAAGATAGCGTCCATCCTTCATATAGGCAATACGAACAGCCCCAATAGGCTCGAGAAAGGGAATTGGTGAAATGGAAAGAGCTGCAGAAGCTCCAACAATACCAAGAATATCAGTCGAATACACCTGGTCAGCAGAAAGAGTACTCGCTATTACCTGTACTTCATTGTAAAAATTATCCGGAAAAAGAGGGCGAATAGGTCTATCAATAAGACGGGAAACAAGAATCTCCTTTTCCGTCGGTTTTCCCTCTCTCTTGAAATAGCCACCAGGAATTTTCCCGGCCGCATAAAACTTTTCCTGATAGTGGACTGTCAGAGGAAAAAAATCAATGCCCTCAGGGACCTCTTTAGACATACAGGCTGTTACCAAAACAGCATTGCCACCACTCTTGACCAAAACGGCTCCATCAGCCTGTTTAGCCATCTTCCCTGTTTCGAGAACAATCTCTTTATCCCCGACTTTGCCTCTTACTGTAAAAAAACTCATTGAAGTCTTCTCCTTTTTTTAAACTCCCGACGAAAGCCGGACAGTCTTATAACCCAAGTTCCCTCTTCAAAGCATGATATTTCTCTGCGTTCTCACGATGAAGATAATTCAGAAGAGACTTTCTTTTCCCAAGAAGTCTCTGAAGACCACGAAGCGATTTATAATCCTTGGGAAACTTCTGCAGGTGCTGACTGAGATTATTAATCTCAAGTGTCAATACCGCAATTTGCACTTCGGTGTTTCCAGTGTCCTTTTCGTTCTTGCCATACTTCTGAATAGCAAGCTTCTTCTGTTCTACTGTTACAGCCATAATCGTCTATCCTCCAAACCATTCATTGTTTTCTTCAAGCTATATCGACGCAACGCCCACAAAACCTTCACCCTATCATTATAAAGCGCTTTTTGTAATTCTTCAAGATTATGGAAGGTTTTTTCTTCACGAATTTTTTTCACAAAGGCACAGGCAACCATTTTTCCCACCCGGGGAACACCTGAAAGCACATGACTCTCCAGCCTGAGATCTTTCCCTTCTACTGTAGGACGATAGCCCACATAAGTCATCGAGGGATGCCATCCATCGTCTGTAAGCGTCCATGTAGCATATACTCCGGATGCTGGCAACACCTGCGTTCCCAAGGAAATATTAATGGTAGGAAAACCTATTTTTCGCCCTATTTGTTCCCCTTCTGTCACCTCCCCCTGATAGACAAAAGCCCGCCCCAAAAGTCGAAAAACCCTCTCCATATCTCCTTCGGCCACTGCATGCCTGATAGCCGTAGAACTCACCATTTCCCCTCCCTTCCGCACAAAGGGAAAAACCTTTAAAAGAAAATCATACTTCCTTTCCCACTCTCGAAGAAGCTGGACATTCCCTGTTCTATCCCTCCCAAACTGAAAATCCTCTCCCACAACAATCAACGGTTGTCTCATTCTATGAAGTATCTGCAAGAGAAAATCTACCGCCGAAAGAGATTGAATCTCCTGAAACGAAAGTCTCACCGCATACTCAAACCCAAAACACTCAAACATTCGCCATTTCGTTTCAAGAGGAAGTATCTCTCCTTTATATTCAGGTCGTCGCAACCAGAATCCCGTTGGTTTATCAAAACTCATGACTACATGGGGAGCCTTCCTGCTTAAAACCCACTTCAATAACTTCTGGTGTCCTCTGTGCACCCCATCAAAATTGCCAATGGTCACCACAGGCTGAAAAAGAACAGGAAGATCATCAATATGAGTAACTAACCTCATTGTATAACCCAGTTCAACACAAAGTCTTTTGCCTCGAGAAGATGAGAAAACACCCTATATGCAAGTGAAAAATCCTGATTTCTCGTATACTCATTAGGAACAGCAAGGGGAAGACATCCCGCTGCATGTGCGGCCCGAATTCCATTGGCAGAATCCTCAAGAACCGCCACCTGTGCACTCTCAAGTCCAAGCCCCTGACAGGCTTTCTCAAAAATTTCTGGACCAGGTTTACCTACCAGAACATTGTCCGATGTCTGAATAAAATCAAAAAAGTCCTCAAGATCCAGAATACGCAAAACTTCATCTACCATCTTCCTTGTATTTCCTGTACCAACTCCTAACTTTGCCACCGGCCGAAGATCCCGAAGAAGTTCATAAAGCCCAGGCATAGGTTTGAGATCCCGACGCATCGCATCAAGAATTCTCTCATCCCTCTCGGCCAGAAGAACAGCCGGATCCTCAGAAATACCCAGTTCTTCTACAAACATCCTCATAGAATCAAGCGGTTTTTGTCCCATCATACGATGGAGAAGAGAATCTTCAACTACCTTACCATATCTATACCCCATCTCTCGCTCCACCTGAAAATAAAATCTTTCCGTATCTACCATCAGACCATCCATATCAAAAATCACACCCTTCACCGACGAAACCCCACTCCAAAAAGTTCTGTTAAAAGATAATACAAAACCACAAAAACAACAAATAGCCCCCCCGAGAAAAAGATATATAACCACCCTCTCCCAACCATTGGTTCCAGCCAGTCATACACAAAGCGCACCAACCAACCAAGAGTCACCGACAAACCAAGCCAGAACACACCCCTTCCAGCCACTTTTTTCCATACCCTGCTTTCCACAAGTCCTCGTTTTATTCGTACCAGATAATACACCATCACCACATAACTCGAAATTGTTTCAGCCAGAATCACCCCTTTTACCCCCATTGCCGGTATAAAAGCCAGAAAATACAAGCCTCCACAAAGAAAAAGCGTGAGAAGACTTGAACGAAGGGGCGTCTTGGCATCATGTGTAGCATAAAAAATCTTCTCGAACACCACCGCTGCACTCATAGGCAACAGAGAGAGAGCAAAAATCCTGAGAACCGCATGAGACAAAATCAATAGTTCGTTTGTCATACTTCCACTTCTTCCCACCAGAGCCACAAAAATATCAGAAAAAAGAACCCGATTTACTGTCTCAGGAAGCACCACCATATATACCATAAAAGGAAGAGTCCAGTAAAGAAGAAAAAGAAGGCCCTCCTCCACTGCCTGAGAAAACTCTTCCTTACTCCCCTTTTCTCGAAAACGAGAAAGAAGCGGCATCATCACTGTCCCGACCGCAATAGCAATAAACCCAAGGGGCGCACTCACCACAGTAAAGGCATTCATATAAGCCACATATCCCCCAACAAAAAAAGACAAAAACCATGTAGCCAGAAAATTTTTTCCCGTCAGGGCAATCATATTGGCTGCTGTTGGCCAGAAAAGCCCCCAGAACTTACCCTCTGCTGGATGCCTGTGCCACACTAGACGAAAGGCATAACCAACCCGCCGCATATCAAAATATTGCAGAGCCACCATACCCAAAGCCCCAATCACCACTGAAAACGCTGAAACATAAATACCCACACTACCTGCAAAAAACAAGGGCAACCCAATAAACACTACATTAAACAAGACAGGTCCCGCCGCCGAAGAACCAAAAAAATGAAAACTATTGAGAATCCCCATCCGAAAAGCATACCAGTTCACAACAGGAATATAAGGCATCATCACTATCATGAGAAGAATATACTCGCGCATTCTTTCCCGAGAAAACCCAGGAGCAAGCCATGGTCCATACCAGAAAGCAAAAATCGACAGCAAAACCACAAGTCCTATCGTAAAAAACAAAAAAACTGTCATCAACCGATAAGCAAAAGCTTTTGCAGATTCCTCTCCCTCTTGCTGCCGAACCTGCTGAAAAACAGGAACAAAAGCACTTCCCAGGGCCCCACCCTCACCAATATAGCGACGAAAAGCATTCACAAGCCGAAAAGCCGCCCAGAAAGTATCTCCAGATGAACCAAAAAGATAAGTAAACATCATCTGCTTCACAACACCAGTGAGTCTTGATAATAACGTCCAGAAACTATTCGTACCAATGTGGCGAAGAGAAAGAAGCCGCTTTGAAGCGCTCATCACAAAAGCTCTCAACTCCTAAAAAAGAAAACTCAGCCGGAGACCACTATACAGATAACTCATTCCATCCTGGAGATAAGAAACCAGCTCATAGGGAACATAATATTTTTCACCCGAAACCTCGATATATTTCCCCGGTTCCCCTTCCCATTCATAAGTATAATAATTGTAAGAAGGTTCAGGATAGTCACTTTCAGAAATAAAAAGCCCAAACCCAGGAATGAAAGAAGCCTCTGCGACCAACATAAAAGATCTCCCCAGATGAATACCAAATTGCAGAGAAAGAGGAATTGTCC
>JBKBIS010000058.1:0-8252 GCA_046294145.1 Brevinematales bacterium
CTTCCGGACGTCTATGTTCCCTGTGAAATATGTCAAGGCAAACGCTACAATCGAGAAACTCTTCAGGTTTTTTACAAAAACAAAAATATTGCCGATGTGCTAGACATGACAGTAGATGAGGCTCTTGACTTTTTTGAAGCCATCCCTCCCATAAAACGAAAACTTGAAATTCTGCGTGATGTGGGACTGGGATACATTCACCTTGGACAATCCGCAACAACCCTCTCTGGTGGAGAAGCCCAACGTATCAAGCTTGCTAAAGAACTTTCCAAAACAAGTACTGGCAAAACTCTCTATATCCTCGATGAACCCACCGTAGGACTCCATTTTGATGATGTCCGCAAACTCCTTGAGGTACTTCAGAAACTCGTAGACCGTGGAAACACCGTGGTTGTCATTGAACACAATATGGATGTCATCAAGGTAGCAGACTGGATTATCGACCTGGGACCAGAAGGCGGAAGTGGAGGCGGAAGAGTCATCTTTGAGGGAACACCACAAGATATACTCCATTGCCATGAAAGCTATACAGGTCTCTACCTCAAAAAATATCTGGAGGATATGAGACGATGCCTAGAATAGGTCTCTGGTTTTTCTTTTTTCCTCTCATAACATGGGCAGTGGTTATAAAAAGTTCTCCTGAGGGAGCAGAGATAAGACAGGGAGGCATCCTCTTAGGAAAAACTCCTCTCTCTCTTTCAGGAATATCCGGAATGATAGAAATCTCTCTCTCAGGCTACAAAACCGTTACCCAGATGATCAATGAACAGAGAGAAATTTTTGCCCGAATGCTCCCCACAAACTCTCTTTTTACATTTTTAAAACAGGAAAGAGTGGGTTCCATGCCCAAAGATGTGATTTTCACTCCCGATGGAAGATACCTTCTCATCACCTTTATGGGGGAACAGGGCATAGGCTATTATGACATGCAAAACCAGAAGTTATCTATGGTGAAGATTCCTCAGTATCATCGTTATATTGGCTATGTAGAAGGTGTTTTCTCCCCCGATGCTCAAGAATTCTGGTTCACACAGGTGGACAAACAAGGCAAAGTCTTTGTCCTCTCTCTTTCCAACTGGAGTATTGTCCGTGAAATCGATGTCAGAGGAAGCATGCCAAAGGTAGGAGAATTCTCTCCGGACAAAAAATATTATTACGTAACCTGCTGGGACTCAGCAACAGTGACAGTTATAGATCGCCAGACATACACCATTCAGCGAATCATAAAGACATCCGGGTATCAACCACGAGGACTGGGATTTAGTCAGGATGGAAGGTATCTCTATGTACTTTTTTACGGGTCTGGAGAGATCGTAAAATATGATACTCTCCAGAATGACAGGGTCGTAAAAATCATCAAAACAGGCGGTTCAAATGGGCGATTTCGTTATCATCCTGAAAGAAACTGGGTTTACATCAACAACCTCCGACGATCAAAATTCTACATCCTAGATCTCACTACCGATACCCTTTCTGTAGCTTACTCATGCGGCACACACCCATCGAACCTCAAACTCTCCCCTGATTATCGCTATATGATCATCACCTGTCGGGGAAAAGACAATCCCAAAGGCTCGCATTATAGAAGCCCTGAAAATGGGACAATAGAACTCTACGATATCCGGGGGGAAGTACCCAAACTCCTTGAAACTATCGAGGGGGGAAATCAGCCCATTGGTATTGCCATCTCTTTGGATGGAAAGATGGTCGTTATCTCCAACTTCATGGATGGAACAATTGATTTTTATATGATAGAAACAGAGAGACTATGATGCGTATAGCCATTGTAAGTGACATTCATGCCAATCTTGAGGCCCTGAGAACTTTCGAATCTCTCTCTTTTGTATATGATGAACTCTATTGTCTGGGAGATGTGGTTGGATATGGTCCCTTTCCAGAAGCCTGCGTTTCGTGGATACAAGAACACGCCACCATAGCCATTCAGGGCAATCATGAAAGAGCTCTTTTTGATAGTCATGAAAGGCATCTCATGAATCCCGTGGCAAGGGATCATATCCTCTGGACAAAACGGCATCTCTCCTCGGAGACCTCAGGAATCATATCTCTCTGGCCAATCGATACTAAAAAATTTCCCTTCTGGATATGCCATGGAAGTCCGGATGATCCCGATCGCTACATCACCGGCCCAAAAGAAGCTTCTCTGGCTTTTTATGCCTTAGAAGAGACTGGTCTTTTTATTGCCCTCTTTGGGCATACACACTACCCCGGTGTTGTCGATGAAGAAGGAAACTTCTGGTATGAAATAAACAAACCCTTTCTCTTGCAAAAAGGCAAACGCTATCTGGTCAACCCCGGCAGTATTGGACAACCACGAGATGGCGACAAACGAGCCTCATGCTGTTTTCTCACCTCCCGTCGGCAAGGATGGGAGGTGAGATTTGTTCGCTACGAGTATGATATTTCCTCCACCATAGAAAGCATGCTTTCTATGGGAATACGCCCAGAATTAGCCTACCGACTTCTCACAGGAAGATAATATCCCCTCAAAAACAAAAATTCCGATTCAGACCTTGCTGTCCTCTCATTTCCATTTGAAAAAAATACCCGTTTGTGTTATACTCTAATCATAGGCAAAGACAAGGAGTATAAATGAAAAAATATATATGGATATTTTTTTTGATAGGCAGTGCAGGTCTGGCTAATGAAAGGGATTATCTATCTCCTGAGGCAGGATTTGTTGGTATAGTCTCGTGGAAAGCCATTCTCTATGATAGTCCCCAGGGGAAAAAGCGTATCGAACTTTCTGCTCTTCAGTCAGTAGATGTCATCGATCAGACCAACACCTCTCCAAAAGAGGTGTGGTACCAGATCAAGGTCCGTATAACTAAAGAAAACGAAGAAAGTACCGAAACAGGCTGGATAAGAGCAAAAGATCTCTTCAGCGAAAAAGACCTAAGACCCGTCAAGAAAATCTCCGAGTGGTTTCTCTTTGTTAAATATCCAGACAATGAGTTTCTCGTTTGCCATATTCTTCCAGATGGATCTATTCAAGGATATCAGAAAAACCAAACCTACAACGAACAACTCAAGGTATACAAAAACGTCTTTTTCGTCGGTCAAACCATGCTCTATTATGATGGAACAAATGCCCTGATTCCATGGGCTACACACTTTGATCTCATCACCAACAAGGCACTCTTTCCCAGAAAAGAGGACCTGACCTCTTCTTTAGGAAAACACTATAAGCTTACCGGGAATCGTGTCAATCTCAGATCCTTTCCTTCAACCAATGCTCCAATACTAAACCAGCTTTCAAAAGGAAGTGAGATACTCTTACTCTGGCGAGTAGGAACCAAACAAAGGATTAGCGGCAAAAGTGGTTATTGGGCACGTGTCATTGTACCTGACAAAAAATACTTAGACGGATATCTTTTTGATGCTTACCTCAAAGAAAAATAATCATGACTTATGGTACAAAATGTTTCCACAGAAAATCACATCTATCCCTCTTTGAAAAAATTGCATTTTCCCTATAAACATGCTACCATAAAACATGGCAAAAAAGAAGAAAACCTTCATCCTTGATACTAACGTGGTTTTATATGATCCTCGAGCTATTTTCTCTTTTCAGGAACATGAGGTTGTTATCCCTATTACTCTCTTAGAAGAGGTGGACAATTTCAAAAAAGGCAATGAAATAATTCATTTCAATGCCAGAGAATTCAGCCGTGAATTGGACAACCTTTTCAAAGATATCCCCTTTAATAAACCTGCCAAACTTCCTTCAGAAGGAACCGTACGTATAGACACTCATGTCCAGCTTGACGAGTCCATTCGCAAACTCTTCTGGGAAGACAAACCCGATCACCGAATCCTTGCCTGTGCCTATCACCTTGCCCAACAAAAAGATCCTTCTACTGTTATCATTGTTTCCAAAGACATCAACCTGCGAATGAAAGCGAGAGCTATTGGCCTTCTTGCAGAAGACTATGAAACGGGCAAAATCAAAAGTATCGAAGAACTCTACACAGGCAAACGTATTGTTGAGAATGTTGATGAAACACTCCTCTATACCCTTCAAAAAGAAAAAATGCTTCCTCCTGAGTTTTTTCTGTGACTCCCCCTCCCATGCCAAATGAATTTTTTGTTCTACGCAATCACCAGAAAAGTATTCTTGCCACCTATTCCCCTTTTCTTCCAGGATGGCAACTTATTGAGAAACATACCTGTTATGGTATTGCTCCCAGAAATGCAGAGCAAGCGTTTGCTCTTCACGCCCTGACTGATCCAAACATTCAACTGGTTACCCTCGCTGGCAAGGCCGGCACAGGCAAAACCCTGATGGCTTTAGCCGGTGCTCTTGCCTCCTTTGGCACATATAAACAAATCCTTTTAGCCAGACCTATTATTCCACTTTCCAATAGGGATATGGGATTTTTGCCTGGTTCTATTGAAGAAAAACTCGATCCCTATATGCAACCCCTCTACGATAACCTTGCTGTCATTCAACACCAATTTAACGAAGGAAGCCACGAACTCACCACTATTTCCAGAATGCTTGATAATGAAACCCTGAAGATCACCCCACTGGCCTACATTCGTGGTCGAAGCCTTTCCAGACTTTACTTCATCGTTGATGAAGCCCAGAACCTCACACCCCATGAGATAAAAACCATTATCACCCGTGCTGGAGAAGGAACCAAGATTGTGTTCACGGGTGATCCCTATCAGATTGATACTCCCTACCTTGATTCCAGAAGTAATGGGCTTTCCTTTCTTATTGATAGAATGAAAGGTGTCTCCCTCTATGCACATATCACCCTGGAAAAGGGTGAACGATCTCTTCTTGCTGAAGTTGCCTCTAACTTGCTTTAATAATTTCTTTGCCTGTCTTTCATAAATATCTCCCCATTTTTATTTGACAGATACTCCAAAGTATGTTATAATCTTACACTAAAACTCCCAAAGAGAGAAAGGAGAGATTATGGCGAGTCTCATTTACCAGGAAAAAGAACTCATGAACGCCTTGCTGGAAGCAGGAGTACATTTTGGTCATCAAACCAAGCGCTGGAATCCCAAGATGAAGCCATTTATTTATACCAAACGAAATGGCATTTACATCATAGACCTGCGCCACACGATGGACATGCTTCAGAAGGCTTATCAGGCTGCCAAAGAACTGGCTGCCAATGACGGGGTGATGCTTTTTGTAGGTACCAAAAAACAAGCACAAAGCTCTATTCTTGAGGAAGCTACCCGCTGTAACATGCCCTATGTGATTAAGCGATGGCTGGGAGGTACACTTACCAACTTCAGTACCATCAAAAAGTCCATTGACAAGATGAAAAAACTTGAAGCAAAACTTGAGGCTGATCGAAACAAGATGACCAAAAAAGAAGCTATCGACATTGAACGCACCATTGCCAAAATGAAGGGCTTCTATGAGGGTATTCGTGATATGAAGCGTCTCCCTGATGCCCTCTGGGTCGTAGATATCAAGCGCGAAATCAATGCTGTGCTTGAGGCTCGTTCACTGGGTATAAAGGTATTTGGTATTGCCGACACTAACTGTGATCCAGACCTTTTAGATTATCCTGTTCCTGCCAATGATGATGCTATCCGTTCTGTGAAGCTTATTACCTCACTGATCGCTGATGCCATCATTGAAGGTTCCACGATGGCCGCCAAACAGGAGAGTAAGATTGCCGAAGAGGAAGAGGAAGAAAACAATACCCTCAATGTTGAAGACGAATATGCTGATGTTGATGAAGACACCCTTGTAAAATAAGGAGCTCATATATGGAAATTTCCGCTGCTATGATAAAAGAAGTCCGGGAAAAAACGGGCGCTGGTATTGTGGATTGCAAGCAGGCTCTGACCGAGACCAATGGAGATATTGCCAAAGCTGTAGAAATCCTCAAGAAAAAGGGCCTTGCCAAGGCAAGCAAGAAAGAGGGGCGCACAGCTGTTGAAGGTATTGTGATGGTCAAAACAGAGGGTAAGAAAGGCCTTCTTTTCCGTCTCAATTGCGAAACCGATTTTGTGGGAAAAACACCCGAATTCAAGGCTTTTGCTGAAAAGATAATGAACCTCATTTTTGCCAAATCTTATCCATCGGCTGATACTCTCCCTGAGGATGTAGAACAGCTTCGCAAAGAGGCTATTGCTAACTTTGGTGAGAATATTCTCGTAGCATGGAAGTGGATCGAAGCCAAGGGCAATCTCTATCCCTATGTTCACCTCAACAAAGTAGCTTCTATCACCGATTTTGGCAACCTCTCTGACAATGCTGATGTGCAGGACGTGGCCAAAAAAATTGCCATGCAGATTACCTCTATGAATCCTATCTGTGTATCTGTAGATACCCTACCAGCCGATATCCGCTCAGAAATGCAAAAAACCTTTGAAGAAGAAGCTCGCGCTACTGGCAAGCCTGAAAAGGTGATTGAGAATATCGTCAAAGGCAAGTTTGAGAAGTACTATGCTGAGGTTGTTCTGATGGAACAACCCTTCATCTTCGATGAAGAAAAAAAGGTGAAAGATCTTTTCACAGAGCTCAAGAAATCCACCGGTGTAGATCTCACTGTCCACCAGTTTATTCGCCTCTCTCTCCAGTAGATAAACAAAACGGCTGTTCTGATGAAAAAGGACAGCCGTTTTTTTATAATAATGGGGTGTGATACCGAAAATCCTTAAGAAGGGGTTCTTATGAACTTACCAAAATACAAAAGGGTTCTTTTAAAGATTAGCGGAGAGGTATTGGGTGGAAAAACAGGTGGGCTTGACTATGAGGCTATAAATAATGTCGCTTCCCAGATTGCCAGTGCCACCAGGACAGGCTGTGAGTTGGCCCTTGTAGTTGGAGGAGGGAATATCATTCGTGGTATTGATGCCCAGAATTTTGGAGTAGCAAGAACTACGGCGGATTATATGGGAATGTTAGCCACAGTAATCAACTCCCTTGCCCTGCAGGCAGTTCTTGAAGATCGTTATAATCTCCAGACACGGGTGCAGTCTGCTATCAAGGTTTCTTCTGTTGCAGAAGACTTCATTAGACGTCGCGCCATCCGACACCTGGAAAAATCCCGCATTGTTATCTTCGCGGCAGGAACAGGAAATCCCTACTTTTCCACCGATACAGCTGCTGTGCTCCGGGCTATTGAGATTCAGGCTAATCTGATGATCAAAGCCACCAAAGTGGATGGTGTCTATGACAAAGATCCCAAAAAATATGCTGACGCCAGACGCTTTGAAGCCATCTCCTATCGTGAAGTGTTAGAAAGAAGGCTTCAGGTCATGGATAGTACAGCTATCGCTCTCTGTATGGATAACAATCTTCCCATAATGGTGCTAAATATCTTTGAACCAGGTCATATTGTGGATGCTATCATGGGAAAACCTGTTGGTACCCTGATCCACACAGGAGAATAACCATGCACATCACCACAGGGACACTCAAAGGGAAATCTCTCCTCACACCCACCAGAGGCATCAGACCAACGGCAGAACGGGTGAGACAGGCTCTCATGAACTCGCTTGGACAAAAACTGGAGGGAGCATATTTTCTCGATCTCTTCTGTGGAACAGGTTCTGTAGGCATTGAAGCACTCAGCCAGGGAGCAGGATTTGTGTGCTTTGTAGAAAAAGCTGAACGAAACTATATCTTTCTCAAACAAAACCTCACTTCACTTGGTATTGACAAAAGCCTCTACAAAACCATCAAGGCCAATATATTTACTATGAAACCAGAGCAATTTGAAATGACTTTTGATATTGTTTTCGCCGATCCCTTCTACGAAGATATCAAAGACGGATTTTCTCTCATCCATCATCTTGTCTGGAGTGTTCTCAAACCAGGAGGCATCTTCATCTGTGAACACGGAAACAAAGACGATCTTTCTTGCTTTCCCGGATATCAGGAAACAAAATCCTACGGCGATAGCCAACTCTCCTTTTTTGTGAGGGAAGTGTGAAGATTCTCTCCTTTGATACCTCTCACCCAAGACGAACCGTACTGAATCTCACATGGGAAAAAGAAAACGCTTCCCTTCTTTTGGATATCAGTTCAAGCCAACAGGACAAACTGCTGGCCAGTATTGACCATCTCCTCAACACCATAGAAGCCTCCATAGAAAAGCTGGACAGCATAGTCATAGGAATTGGCCCCGGTTCATTCACAGGTCTTCGAATAGGACTTTCCCTTGCCAAGGGCTTTGCCTGGGCAAAATCTATCCCGCTTCATGCTGTCTCCTCCCTTGAAGTCCTTGCCCTTTCCTTCCCCTGGGAATGTC
>JBKBIS010000059.1:0-8252 GCA_046294145.1 Brevinematales bacterium
CCTGTTGCTAACTTGACAGTTTTTGCTCTGGCATTGATAGTAACTACCTCAGTTCCTGTACGAACTGAAACCTTTTTTGACTCACTGTAGCTACTTCCACGATAAAAAATACCTTCCTCGTTGATTTTCCCCATGGCGTAATCTACGATGGCCGGTCTCCCATATGCCACATAAGGTTCTTTTGTCAGGGCAAGGATAGTTCCATCCTTGTCATATTGACGAATGGCCTCTATCATTCCAATGGCTCCGGCCGAATATCCAATAGTAACATATTTTGCTTTTGTCATAGGTCAATCTCCTTAGTCGATGAGGTTGAGATCTTCACCGGCAATGTACTCATGATAGGATCCACGAAGAGGGCTTTCTTTTGGGAGTTCAGCATCCCTGTCCTCGAAGACAAGAGCGTCGTTAGGACACGCCTGAACACAGGCAGGACCCTCTGCTCGCCCCTCACAGAGATCGCATTTATCCGATACACGAAGACCCAATTCCTTGTCCACGCGAGTCGTGATAGATCCCTGGGGACATGCCATAATACACATCCAGCAACCAATACACCGATCTTGATCTACTTTCACAAGGCCTGTCTCTTCATATCGCCACATAGCTCCAACAGGACATGCCTCCACACATTCAGCGTGTTCACAGATCCGACAGTTGGCAGAAAAGGACAATGGCCCTCTCATCTGTACTTCTATTTTGGAATTTACCTTTGGCTTTTCCGAAAATGCCACGAAAATATTTTTTGACTTTGAGTGTTCAAGGATACAGGCTACCTCACAGAGGTGACAGGCCACACAGTATTCTTCTCTTGGATAGACTCTTTTCACGGCTTCCTCCTCGATTACATCCCAATACCGGCCATTTTGAGGCCAAGGACTTCCATTTCTTCTTTTGTCATACCAACAGCCCGTAGTCTCTCTCTATTGCCCCTGAGACTCTCAATCGCGTTGAGCCCCATACTTCCCAGTACCTCTTTCATCTCAATCTGCCAGGCTCGCAGCATATTGGAGACTCGTTCAGCGGCAATCTCAGGATTTTGTCGCTTTGCCAGGAAAGGATCGTTGGTAGTAATACCCCAGGCACAGCGGCCAGTGTGGCACTGTTGACACATCGTACACCCTACAGCAATGAGAGCAGCACTGGCCACGTATACAGCATCAGCCCCAAGAGCAATCGCTTTCAAAGCATCAGCAGCACTTCGTATACCACCGGCAGCCACAAGTCCTACATTTTCTCTGATACCTTCCTGACGAAGTCTATCATCTACTACCGCTATAGCTATCTCTATGGGAATACCTGTGTGTTCGCGTACAATAGTGGGAGTAGCACCTGTTCCCCCGCGGTATCCGTCTACCACAATCACATCAGCTCCTGCACGAGCAATACCCGAGGCAATGGCAGCAATATTATGGACAGCGGCTACCTTGACACTCACAGGCTTTTCGTATCTGGTGGCCTCTTTGAGGGCATAAATGAGCTGACGAAGATCTTCAATCGAATAAATATCATGGTGAGGAGCTGGCGAAATCGCATCACTTCCTACAGGGATCATACGTGTCTTGGAAATCTCTTCCAATACCTTTTCTCCAGGAAGATGCCCACCAATACCTGGCTTGGCACCCTGTCCGATTTTGATTTCAATCGCACCACCTGCCTTCAGATATTCTTCATGTACTCCAAAACGACCGGAAGCTACCTGAACTATGGTATAAGGACCATATTTGTAGAGGCTACGGTGAAGACCACCTTCCCCGGTACTCCAGTAGGTACCGTATGCCTGAGCTGTGGCAGCCAGAGCCTTCTGAACGTTGAGGTTGATTGATCCAAAGGACATAGGCCCAAAAATAATCGGAATATCCAGTTTCATAAGGGGAGAAAGGTTTGTTGAAAGTTCTACCTTGGTGGCATCAGAGGAAACAAAAACCTCACGTCCTCGATTGCCCATATAAGTCCGAAGTTCCATGGGTTCTCGAAGGGGGTCAATAGAAGGGTTGGTCACCTGACAGGCATCAAAAAGCATCCTGTCAAAGTAAGTGGGTTGTGTGGACATGTCATTTCCCATACCTGTGAGACCGATTGCCCCTGTCTCCGCATTGAGATAAATATTTCGAATCTCTCTTTTCGTCCAGTAGCCATGGGCACGGAAAGCACTTGGATTTGGCTGAATAGAAATCGCATCAGTCGGACAATACGCTTCACAGCGGTGACATCCCACACACTTACTATGAATAGAATCTATTTTTTCTCTATCTCCATCCCAGAAATTTGCCTCAAAGGAACACTGGGTAACACACCCCTGACACTTGATACAACGATCCTGATCCCGTACCACACGAAAATCATAAAAATTCGTAACCGTTGGTTGATATAACATACCTTGCCTCCTTTGCCTTAACGATCCCGAATGGATCGTGTGGCAGAATAGCCATTATCTTCATATGATGAAGCAATCAGTTGTTTCCGGTTCGTCAATGTATGCCACCCGGGGACATAATGTTTCCCATAAGGGCGTTTACTTACCGGAATAAGTTTGGTAAAAGGTATTTTCATAATCTCTTTCATCTCATAGCCAAATTCTTGACAAAAATTCTCAAGCAGAGGTTTAAGAATCTTTTCATCCTCTGCATCAAGATCAAAAGGTTTGGCTTCCTTCCCAAGAGTGGTGGGATCTACTTTTCCTCGAATATAAATGCGCCCACCATGCATACCCGTTGAAAGATAGTCACCCGTGATTGGTTGGCCTTTTTGAGCTGTGAGACCAAGAAGAACGAGAATTCCACCAGCCATATATTCTCCAAAAAAATCCCCTGCGCATCCACCAATAACTGCCCTGGGAACGAAATCCATATATTCCTTCATATGGATACCGACCCGATACCCAACATCCCCCTTGATATAGACCTCACCACCTCGCATCCCATAAAAAAGCACATCTCCCGCATCTCCATGGATAAAAATCTTTCCTGAATTCATGGTATTTCCCACTCCATCCTGGGCATTTCCATACACACGGATGGTTGGACCATTCATAAAAGCAGCCAGATCATTTCCAGGAGTGCCATACACTTCTATGAGAATATCCTCTCCCCGAAGGCCATCACCAATAAAGCGTTGACCAAGCACATTTTCTAACCGAAAGTGCTTTTCCCCTTTTTGTATGGCTTCATAAATCAACGTGTTGAGTTCTCGATAGTGAAGATTCTTCGTATCTATCACTTTCATTGTTTTCTCCTTATTCTTCATAACCTTTCAAGAAAGCAAATACTGGTTCTCCAGCGCGGGGGTGCCATACCCGATCCAGATCTGGCTGAATCAGCCGAATAGAAGATTCTTCACTGGAGACATAGACAGAATCCCCCTTGTAGCCAACCACCATGGGGCGAAGTTTGCCACGGTCCGCAATAGCCATAAAACCACCCTCAAAACCGATAATAAAGGCAAAAGGACCATTGAAAAGAAGTCCCCCATACGAAGCTCTCAGACGAATGTGCAGTTCCTTCTCTTCAGGGGAGAGTTTGTCAATGTCTTTCCAGAAACGTGAAGCAAACACAGCTGCCACAGCTTTCCAGGGGAGTTTGTGACGACGGCGCAGCAAGTCAACACCGTAAGCCACCACCTCAGTGTCTGTTCTCATAGAGCACTCATACCCAAAACTTTCCAGATAACGCCTGTTAATCCCATACGAAGAAATTTCCCCATTGTGTACCACTGAATAATTGAGCATGGTGAAGGGATGAGCTCCTCCCCACCATCCTGGTGTATTGGTTGGGAATCGGCTATGGGCAATCCAGGTGTGTGCCTTGTATTCATCAAGTCTAAAGAAGTTCCCTATATCATGGGCTTCCCCGACTCCCTTAAAAGCACCCATGTTTTTGCCACTGGAAAGTACAAAAGACCCATTCATATACTTGTTGATATAAATCACCTTTTCCCGTACGTAATCATCCGGTTCCTGAAACTGAAGATAGGTTTCGGGGATCTTGCAGAAATAGCGATAAAAAAGTGGAGGATTCTTGATGTGTTTGTTTGGGCGAGTAGGAATCTGCTCCTCAAGGTCCACCGCAAAGCTTGTTTTGATGAAAGTTTCTGTTTGCTTGCGAGCATCATTATTGTCATACATCATGTGAATGGCATAATGATCCTTGTAGGAATCATAGAGCCCATACACCGCAAAGCCACCACCAAGACCATTACCACGTTCTCTCATGTGTTCAATAGCACGGATAATATTATTACCATCTTCTTTGCGGCCATCACGGTGAATGAAACCGATCAGACCACATCCGGATGTGTCTTTTTCCCCATAGGGAATGACATCTTCGTAGGTATAGGGCATAGTATTTTCTCCTTACCTTCTGAAAATGAAAGGATATAAATGATAAAGGCAAAAAAAAAATCTTGCAACTTTTTTCCGCATGTTTCTTCAGAAAGAAGCATTTTTACGTAAAAATACTTGCAAAGGGATACTATACCCCGATTTCTTGCAAAAAATCACTTTTTGCCTCATCATATATAGGATTTTTTGATGGAGGAAACAGATGTTTACCAGATTGTCTATTCCGTCTGATGGGGAAAAAATAACGGTCCAGAACAATCAGCTTGTAGTTCCTGATAGGCCAATCATTCCTTTTATTGAAGGTGATGGCACAGGTCCTGACATATGGAAGGCTTCTCAATATGTCTTTGATCAGGCAGTCGAGAAAGCGTACGGAGGCAAACGTCGGATAGCCTGGATGGAAGTGTATGCCGGTGAAAAGGCAAATGGTCTGTATGGCACCTATCTTCCTGATGAAACCATTACCGCTATTCAGGAATATCGTGTAGCTATCAAAGGTCCTCTGACCACACCTGTGGGAGAGGGTTTCAAAAGCCTGAATGTGACACTGAGACAGGTCCTTGACCTCTATGCATGTATTCGTCCTGTGAAATATTATAAAGGCACTCCTTGCCCTGTCAAAAACCCGGAAAAAGTAGATATGGTTATCTTTCGAGAAAACACAGAGGATGTGTATTCTGGACTTGAATGGGCTATGGATACACCGGAAGCAAAAGATATTATTGCCTACATTCAGACACGTACAGGAAAAACCATTCGGCCCGATTCTGGAATTGGAATCAAACCCATGAGTCGTTTTGGTAGCGAACGTATCATGAGAAAAGCCATTCAGTATGCTATTGCAAACAAACGAAAATCTATCACCATTGTGCACAAAGGCAATATCATGAAGTATACTGAAGGAGCTTTTAAGAACTGGTGCTATGAGCTGGCCAGCAAAGAGTTTGGTGATAAAATTATCTTTGAATCTGAACTCACAGGTCCGACCGACAGAATTATCATTAAAGATAGAATTGCCGATAACATGTTTCAGCAGGCACTTCTTCGGCCAGATGAATATGATATTCTTGTTACTATGAACCTCAATGGGGATTATCTCTCCGATGCTATAGCTGCTCAGGTAGGTGGTCTTGGTATGGCTCCTGGTGGAAATATTGGAGACTTCTATGCTGTTTTTGAGGCCACTCATGGAACAGCCCCAAAGTATGCTGGTCTTGACAAAGTTAATCCTGGTTCGGTGATCCTTTCTGGCAAGATGATGCTGGAATACCTTGGCTGGACAGAGGCTGCAGAACTCATTGAAAAGGGCCTTCAAAAAACTATTGCCAGTGGGGTGGTGACCTATGATCTTGCTCGTCAGATGCCAGATGCTACAGAAGTCAAAACCAGTGAATTTGCCAGAGCTATCGTTGAAAATATGGAGGCATAACCATGGCAATCTACCAGAATCCTCTTGAGACTCGTTATGCTTCTCAGGAGATGCTTGAAATCTTCTCAGAAGAAACAAAGTTCCTCACCTGGCGAGACTGTTGGATAGCCCTTGCCGAAGCAGAAAAAGAACTTGGTCTTCCTATCACGGAAGAACAGATTGAAGATCTCAAAAAAAATCGTGAAAACCTCAACCTTGAGCGGGCAAGAGCCATTGAAAAAGAGATTCATCATGATGTGATGAGCCATATCAGGGCCTATGGAGAAGTGGCTACAAAAGCGGCTGGAATTATTCATTTAGGTGCTACCTCGTGTTTTGTTACGGACAATACGGATGTGATTCTCTGGAAAAAAGCCCTTCTTCTTATCCGCAGGCGTCTTGTCTCCGTTATTCGTATCCTTCGAAATCAGGCCTGGGAGTACAGAAATCTTCCTGTTCTTGGTTACACGCACCTTCAACCAGCCCAACCAACAACTCTGGGCAAACGTATCAGTCTCTGGCTTTATGACTTTGTCCTGGATCTTGAGGATCTTGAATACAGGTTGGATCGTCTTATGCTTCGCGGAGCCAAGGGGACAACAGGAACACAGGCTAGTTTTATGGAGCTCTTTGAAGGAGATAGAGAAAAAGTACGTGAACTTGACAGATTAGTGGCAAAAAAACTTGGCTTTGATAAGGTCGTCCCTGTTTCAGGACAAACCCTGACAAGAAAATTGGATGTCTTTGTCCTCGAAGTGCTTTCTCATATTGCTCAGACAGCCCATCGTGCCTCCAATGATATTCGGCTTATGCAGCATTCCTGGCAGGTAGAGGAACCTTTTGACAAAAAACAGGTAGGTTCTTCAGCTATGCCTTACAAACGGAATCCTATTCTTGCTGAAAGAATCACCTCTCTTGCACGGTATGTTATAAATAATGTCCAGAATGCAGTCTATACTTATGCCAATCAATTCCTTGAACGAACGCTTGATGATTCAGCCAACCGTCGTCTTTCCATAGCGGAAGGATTTCTTGCTACAGATGCCATCCTTATTCTCTGTCAGAAACTTTTCTCGGGCATGCAGGTCTATCCAGAGGTTATACATCGTATCATGATGCAAAATTTACCTTTTTATGCCACAGAAAATATCCTGATGGAGGCTGTGAAAAGGGGAGGAAATCGTCAACATCTTCATGAGGTTATCCGAGAATACGCCATGAAACAAGTGGCTGCTGTTCGAGAAGGCGAAGAATTTGATATGCTGACAGCTCTTCGAAACTCCAAAGAATTTCCTCTCCCTGATGAGGTCTGGGAAAAAATCTCTGATCTTTCTCAGTATGTGGGGCGCGCTCCTTGGCAGGTTGAGGAACTTATTAATGAATACGTCGATCCCGTCCTGGAAAAGTACAAAGATGAAACTGATATCGTTGCTGATATCAGGGTGTAGAGCAAACTCTTATCCTCCAGAAAGGGACCCATCCTTTTCGTTCGGGATGAATCGTCCAATTTGTACCTCGTAGAAGGGAACGACTATTGACAATCTCCCAGACCTCCTCACTTTCTTTTCCTGAGGCTATCACCGGCTGCAAGGTATTGGAAAGCCTATACAGAGGAATAATGTAAGGAATAGTTTCTATTTTCTTCTCTCCTTTTGTAATATCCAAAACAACGGCTATGGCTGGTCTCGCCTCTTTTATGCCCCATTGTGGAAACAAAAAATTCCCCAAACTATAGAAAATGGGTTTACCCTTGTATATTTCAAAGGCTTGAATAATATGGGGATGATGTCCTACAATCACATCTGCACCAGCATCAATGATTGCATAGGCATTCGATACCTGTTCTGAATCAAGAGGAGAAACCGCATACTCCCAACCCCAGTGCACAAAAAAAACAAGATAGTCCACTTCCTGCCTGAGACGACGTACCATTGATAGAATCTTTTTCCAGCGAAGACCTGCTGTTCCTGGTCTATCCAATGTAGCAATCAAATTTTCTGGCTTTTGAAACCCTGCACAAAGAATACCAAGAGTGATACCTTTTTGTGTTATGATGACTGGTTGTATGGCTTCTTCCCAGTTTCTTCCTGCGCCAGCAAAGAGAATACCATGAGCCTTTAGGTGTTCTTTCATTTCAAGCATAGCTTCCGCTCCATAATCCATGGCATGATTATTGGCAAGAGATACCACATCAATTCCAGCATTCGTAATCCAGTGAAGAACTGAGGGAGGGCTTCGAAATGTGTGGGTTTTTATTTGAGGAGTACCATTTGTAGCTATAGTGGTTTCCAGATTAATCACGGTTATGTCAGATTGAGCCATGACACCCCTCACAAAAAAGAAGGGATCTTTCCCTTTTGAGAGGGTTTTCTCAATTTCCCAGGAGAAATTTACGTCTCCCCCAAGAAAAATTCGGACTTGGGGTATGGTGTTTTCTTGAAAAAGTGTTTGTGATCTTTTCTCTTGTCTAACAAGACTCTTTTCTTCTTTTTCACAACCTGAAAG
>JBKBIS010000005.1:0-266 GCA_046294145.1 Brevinematales bacterium
CCCAGTTGCTTCCTCCATTCGTACTGTATGTCCGTATCGAAGCAGGGGAAAGACGCAACGAAGCCACACTGTCTATATTCGTAATACCCACAGGGAAGGTGACACGCACCTTATACACTCTATTCTCGTTTTCACCCCAGTTTTTCACCCTGAGACGAACCAGAAAACTATCCTCTCTATCCGTATATCGATGATGATTATAACTTGCATCCAGCACACCATCCTCGTTAAGAGGTTCTACAATGTAGGAACGCACATTGGCAGGA
>JBKBIS010000005.1:276-18046 GCA_046294145.1 Brevinematales bacterium
AGAGCGTACGCCACCCAATAAGCGGCTCCTCCGTTGCCGGCAACCATCCATCCCCATTGAAATTGTCCACATACGCAATATTCGTCGTCCGCCGCACATCACTGAGTGATGGAACCACATCATAAGCCCAAAAAGAAACAGTAGCACTTCCCCCCTTCGGCACATTGGTAGAACCCGCTGCATAATCCACGACTATCCACCAGTATCCATTCGTATTGGTCATAGTTCCATTGGAAATATTGTAGGAAACTATCACCGTGGCTGGCCTATCAGCCACAACATTGACCACATTGGTAAACGCTTTGTCCAGACGGATCAAAAGCTTTTTCACATTGTTTCCCGGATTCTCCGCCTTGTTCTGAATAATATATGTATATAAATTGCTCACCAGCGTATTACTGACCTCGGCCGGCAACATAGCCCCCTCAACTCTGGGCGGTTTCTTACGAATCAGAAAACTCTGCAAAGGATAGGAAATGCTCATCCCATTCGTTACAGGCTTCGTTCCAGCCAAAGGCGAATAACTCACCACTACAATACTATTAGAGATCTGATTGGTTCCCTCAGGAGGGATAGTATCAAGATTGGTGGTAGAACTATTGACAAATCCAATGGTATCAATTCCTGAACCCGCAACAAGATATTTGTTCTCATTCGTATAGAACACAGAAAGCTTTCTCTGGGCACTATCATAGGAAAAACTCGAAGCATTTGTCAAACGTTCACTCGAAAAACTCCCCGGCAAAAGATCAAAACCCACAGGCAAAAAGATATCCACCCACCCAATGTCCGCATTGTTATCAGCTGATTCATTGGTATTCTTTGCCGCAATATCCACAAACCACGCCCTGGATTCCCCTTCATACACAAAATTCGGACGAATAGCAGCTACACCCACAGGATCATTGGCCGTTGTGAAGGTAAGCGTATTGTTGTCCACCCGAAAACCACTAAAAGCTGTGACATTTCCCGCATAAGCCCGAGCCGGACCAGTGGTGGCATTGGCAGTCCATGTCGTATCCACATACTTTTCATTATTCACATACACCTCTATTGTCTTGCCACTCACATCACCCACCGCAGGTGTATAAAAGTTACTCACCACCACATAAATCATATACTGGTGAGTCGTATTGATATTTCCACCAAACCCACTGTAGCTCGGATGAAACACATCAGGTGTCGTCCCCGCATTAAACCGGATCTTGAGACGCTTGCCATTATTCTTCACCGAAATAGCCACCGCCCCTGCAGAAGGATTGACATCCCCATTCACCCTTCCAAATGTACGATAAATCACCTGCCCATTTGTCTGTGCCCAGAACACCCCTACATTATTCACAAAGGCATTCCAGTTGGTGAAACTGAGAAACGCATCCGGGAGATCAATATACACCTCCTGCACTCCTGCTTCATTCACCGTAGAAAACCACGGCTGAATCGCTATACGAAGAACATTTGTTGATCCTGCCTTTGTTTGTACCGGTGAGATCTCTGCCACATTGCTTGCCGCCACCGTGCGAATGGTCATATCATCTACATAGTAGGACAACATCTCTCCATCAGGACGATTATCAGATACCCCAAATGCTGGCACAAGATTATTTGAGAAATTCACCGCCACTTTCCCCACATAGTAGAACTGATTGGAATAGTAGGCGGCAGGACGAGCCGTCCCATCATAGTCTGTTTTCGCTGTACCAGTAGGATTAGGATTGACATAAAAATACGCATATTCCCCATCAATCGTCACACGAAAACGCACCACATTATTGTTATTAACATTTGCCCAAGCCCATCCTCCTGTCATAGTATCATCATCAGAATTCAATCCATAGTAATCCTCATATCCCCACAAAAAGAGCGCCGAAAGATCATGAGAACCACTTCCATTCGGAGGAACAAGATTGGAGAAAGAGAATGCAGAGGCTCTTGTAAAGGCAAGATCCGCTGCCCAGAATGAACGTGGCAAAACATTTGGCTCACTGGGCAATCCATCATTTGTCCCCAACTGCGGTCTTGAAAGCTCCGAAAAATGCACCAGATTGGGCAAAAACTCTCCTACCGCATCTACCGTTGGATCATGCTGAAGCCACAACAGATGGAATGCCTCCCGCATACGACCCGATTCAGGATTAGCTCCATTATCCGGATCAAGTCGACAATAGGTGCGGGTAAGTTCAAAACCTATCGGATTCTCTTTCGACGCTATATAAAGCACATTGGTCTTTCGAACCAGAAACCCATAGAGTTCGTTGTAATAAGTAGCAGTATTCCCCTGTCCTGTGATACGAAGCGTACTTGTATTAAAGGCAGACGCGTAATTATTTCCCACATTGTGATAGCCCATTTGCAAAGAATAAAGAAAATTGTACTGGAATCCCGTCTCCGCTGCGTCAAAACTTGTAAAGAAATATTCCCCCCACAACGGGAGAACTATCCCCATCATAAAAATCACAGACAAAAACCTTTGCGACCACATACAGCCTCCTTTCATCTCTCAAAGGTGTGCGCCTTTTTTGTATCGGCACATGGCCGCCATTTGTTGATAAAAAGTTTCTTTTCTTACTTGAAGAGTTTACTCAAAGACACACCATCCGTGGTGTGAATTTTTCATGAAAGTGAAAAGAGCGAATCCTTCGCCTCTTTCCTCACATAATATACTAAAAAATTCACCCAAAAGTGAAATAGAAAACAAAAATTTTTACCCTCTTTTTCTTATGACCACCTTATCACTTCAAGGACCTTATGTATCTTTTCTTTCCTATTGGATGAAGCAAAAATCTATTTTCTCACAAAGGCTATCCTGCCTTCTTCATCACACTCCTCAAACACCATCATCACCTCTTTTTTTGACAGAAAATTTATTTTTCGTTATACTATTTCGTTTCTTATATGATGATCTGGAGCAAAAAGGGGGAACCATGCAGAGAATAAAACACCTCGTTCGGTGGGAGTTTCTGGCTCTTTTTCTGACAGTGATTCTGGTATTCAATTTCGCCTATGAACCAAATCAAAGGGCACTCATTGAATCACTTTTTGAAAAACACTATAGTGACCTTCAGCAGTTTTATCATGTCTATCAGGCCATTGAGACCAAACCGAAGCTTTCTTCATCAGATATAACGTATGCTGAGAGGGTACTTTCCAACCTCATAGAAGGAGGCTTCATTCTCAAGCCAGAAGCCTACCATACTCTTGGCAAGCTCTATGAGAGAGAAAAACGCCTCTCTTCTGCTCTGTTAGCCTATCATTCTATGCTTGCCGTTACTCATACCGAGACCTTTCTGAAGCGAGATGCCTATCTGGGTATAGCAAGAGTGAAACAAAAGCAGAACCGCTTCAAAGAAGCAAAAGAATCCCTTGAGAAAGCCTGGACACTTCCCACAACTTATAGAGAGATGGAGACCGCTTTTGCCCTTCTGGATATATATGACAGGACAAAAGACCAGAGAGGCCAGAAGGATATTCTTCTTGCTTTGAAAGAAGTTTCCCCTTCTTATCAAAAAACCTATGAAAACATCGTTCGTCGTCTCTGGGATATCTTTTCTGCTCAGGAAAAACAAACCCTCCTGGAACGTTGGTTTATCCCGGCCTATACCAGGTTACTTTTAGAACAGGGGAAACTCTACATTGCTCAGGAAAAACCTTCCACAGAATGGGTAGAAAAGTGGGGTGTATTTCTTGCAGGACAGGTAGAAAATGATACCCTGAGAAGTGTAGAGACTTTTCTCAGGCAAAAGGGTTATGTTTCTATAGCCGATGAACTCTCTGCCTATCGTCAGATGACCCTGCTATCCCTGCCGGTGGGAAGCTCTTCTGCTCAGGCAGCGTATGCCTACAAAGCCCTTCGTTCGGTATCCCGCAAGGCAAAATACCAGCCTGCATTAGCCGAAAAATACTACGAGAATTTCCTCGCCAAAGGCTTCCATCCAGAATACGTCTCCAAAAATCTCGAGCTTCTCATTCGCAATCTCCTGGCCTACAAGCAATATGAAAAAATCACCAACTGGGTAGAGAAAACTTATGAGAGACTGGGATTTACCGACACCTCAACCACAATAAGCGAAAATGTTTCCTTCTGGTATGGGTATAGTGCCTGGCAAAAAGGAAACACAGAACTTGCCATTCGGGAATGGACCAGAACCATAGCTATTGCTCCAGGTGGATATTATGGAACACTGGCGGCAACCTATCTCCGTGAAATGATCCCTTCAGAAGAGTTAGAGTCCTACCTGAAAACTCTACGAAAACGGCTCGAAGACGAGAAAAATCCAACGACCAGGCTTTTTGTAAATCGCCTCATGTATGGATTGGCTATCAAAGAAACAGAAAAAGAAAAGTACAAAAAAGAGGTGATAACAGATTTGGCCTCTCTCTATCCCGATCTTTTTGGTTCTTCTCTATCGGCTTTAGACAAACTCCCTATGGAAAAGTACTTTCGATGGCTTGTATACAGTCGGTTTGGGTTTACTGATTATGCCAGGGAACTTCTCTATGAAGCCGGTATCAAAAACGAGATTGTGGCAGACCTGGCCGTACTCAAGGTACTTGTCTACTACAAAAACTTTGACCGGGCAAGGGCACTCTTTTCCCGTATAGAAAAAGATCCTGTCATCAGAAATGACATGGCCTTTCTGCCAGGAGATTTCCAGAAAGTTCTTTATCCTCTTCCTTATAAAGCGGAGAGTAAACTCGCCCTCGCCATGCAAACCAACAACTTGTGTGATGTGTATCTGGTACACGCTGTCATCAAAGGAGAGAGCTTGTTTTATCCCGGGGCAACTTCCCGTGTAGGAGCAAGAGGGCTCATGCAACTCATGCCCCCTACAGCCAAACTTCTCATTCCTTCGGTCTTTGATGAAAAAACCATAAGTTTGTACGATCCAGCAAACAATATTGTGTTAGGCACACGCTTTTTGGTCAATTCAATGGAAACTTATGGGCTTATCGGAGCCCTGGCTGTGTACAATGGAGGACAAAGGATGGTAGAAACCACAAAAAACCGTTTCCAGCCAGATGATGATATTGTGCTTGCGGAGATTCTCCCCTATACAGAAACACGCCTGTATGTACGAAAGATAATGACGTATTATCAAGCGTATCTGGCTACCTACGAAAACAGGGCTCTTTCTCTCTCGGTGATCAGTAGCCCTCGCTTTTTGACAAAAAAGTAGATGAAAAACAACTCTTTTGATAAAAAGAGTGGATTTATTTTCCTCACCAGTGCCAGAAAAATCAAGAAGGCCAACAACCAGAAATTTGCCTTCTCTGAGACAGGTTAATTATATTTTTTAAAATAAGGAATTTTTTATGAAAGATATGACCAGTGGCAAAATATCAACAAGTTTGGTTTCTTTTGCCATACCGCTTTTTTTGGGAAGTGGGTTCCAGCAGTTTTATAACGTCGTGGATAGTATCATTGTAGGACAGTTCGTAGGCAAAGAAGCCATGGCCGCGGTAGGAGTGAGTTTTCCCATCATGTTTCTGCTCATCGCCCTCGTCATGGGTGCCACCATGGGAAGCACGGTTCTCATCTCCCAGTACTATGGGGCAAAGGACTGGAAAAATCTTAAGAAAACAATTGATACCACTGTTTTACTTCTCTTCTGGACGGTGGTAGTGGTAACTATTGCAGGACTTCTCTTCGGGGGATGGATCTTGCGAGCCATGCATACTCCGGGAGATATTTTCTTCATGGCTCATAACTATACAAGAATTATGTTTGTTGGGATGATAGCTCTCTTTGGTTATAATGGTCTTAGTGCCATACTTCGTGGTATGGGGGACTCCAAAACTCCCTTATACCTTCTCATTCTTTCTACTTTTGTGAATATTTTTCTTGATCTTGTGTTTGTGATTGGGTTCCACTGGGGGGTAGAGGGAGCTGCTATAGCAACAGTATTAGCCCAGGGTGTCTCGTTTGTGGTAGGGTGGATTATCCTCTCAAAAAGAAGTGAGCTCTTTCGGTTCAAGATTTCAGAAACCCATTTTGAGAAAGAAATTTTCATCAAAAGTCTTGCCATAGGTATGCCATCAGGTATCCAGCAGGTCATGGTTGCTATAGGAAGTATGTTTTTGGTGGGACTTGTGAACCGTTTCGGGACAGACGCGATTGCGGCTTTTACGGCAGCAGGAAGAATTGAGTCTTTTGCCATGATGCCAGCAATGAATATCAGCATGGCTATTTCAACTTTCGTTGGGCAAAATATAGGAGCTGGACGAGAGGACAGAGTTAAAGAGGGGGTGAGAGTGGCTTTTGTGCTTGGTAATAGTATAGCCATTGTGATGTCTTTGCTGATGGTGTCTTTTGCGGCCCCTCTGGTGATGATCTTCAATCGAGACCCGGCAGTGGTACGTATTGGTCAGGAATATATGTGGATTGTAGCTCCCTTCTATGTCGCTTTTATGACAATGTTTGTATACAATGGAGCCCTTCGTGGTGCAGGTGATACGTTTATACCCATGATTGTGACTATCTTTTCTCTCTGGGGACTTCGTATCCCCATATCTGTGTTTTTCTCCCACTGGTGGGGCACCAACGGTATATGGTGGGGCATTCCCGTCGCATGGCTTTTTGGGACGCTTGCCTCCTGGATCTACTTCACTACGGGGAGATGGAAACGCAAGGCCGTAGTCAAAGCTCACGCTATTCCTCCTCAGGCTCTTGAGGCCGTAGCAGCTATAGAATGCGAAGATAGTGAAAGAAAAGAATGTCTCCATCCCTGAAACCATGCAGTGTCGAATCGGGTGTGCGGCTTGTTGTATAGCCCCATCTATTACCACACCTCTCCCCGGTATGCCAGAAGGAAAACCATCAGGTGTACCATGTGTACATCTTGATGAGGATTTTCGTTGCCGCTTATACGGCAAAAAAGAGAGGCCATCTTTTTGTGAGTCTCTCAAACCTACTCCTGAAATGTGTGGAACAAGTCGTGAAGAAGCCATGACCTATCTTTTCTGGTTAGAAAAAAAGACAAGTCCCTGACAAAGAAGGAAGTGTCTTGGCTAAAATAGAGAGAGTAGATCTGGATATTGAAAATTGGAATGTCTTTTTCTCTTGCTGTATAATACATACTACATTGAAGGTGAGTCATCATGAAAACACACCTATTTTCTTCTCCACCCGACGATCAGACACTTATTTTTTGTGCGTCTCTTCTGCGAGAAGGGAAACTTGTGGTTTTCCCTACAGAAACAGTATATGGACTTGGAACAAATGCTTTCCTGGAAAAAGCCATCCAGACCATCTTCGAGGCCAAAGGCAGGCCTCAGGATAATCCCCTCATCGTCCATATACCCGATATCAGTCTTCTCCCGGTAGTAGCAAAGAAACCATCACCAGAAGTAGAAAGGCTTTTCTCCCTTTTCAGTCCCGGTCCGCTCACCGTTATCTGTGAGCGTGCCCCCTCTATTCCTCCCATCGTCAGTGCTGGACTTCCCACAGTGGGGATACGTATTCCAGCCCATCCAGTAGCCCAAAAACTTCTCAACCTGGCTGGCGTTCCTGTAGCTGCTCCTTCGGCCAATCTCTCCGGAAGACCAAGTCCCACCACCTTTGAGATGGCCATAAGCGATATGAAAAACCGTGTAGATGCCATCATCGACGGTGGACCCTGCGAGCATGGACTTGAATCCACCGTCGTAATGGTCAGAGAAAAAAAGGTCATTATCCTTCGCCCGGGGGCTATTACCGAAGAGATGCTGCGAGAGAAGGGGTTTGATGTCACTCTGACTGAGGATATCTCTCACGAAAAACCTCTCTCTCCAGGGATGAAATATACCCATTATAAACCCCGTGCTGAGGTGTATCTCTATAACGATAGAGATGAAAAATCGCTGGAATCCCTTTGCCATAGAAAAAAGATAGCCATAGTGGGAATCTCCCCTCCCATAGGACCATGGGAAAGGGTGATTTTTTCTGACGTGGCATCTTATGCCAGAGGGCTCTTTGCTACCTTCGCTCATCTGGAAAAAAAGGGCATAGAAGTGATTGTTCTCCAGGCTGTGGAAGAAAAAGGCATTGGACGTGCTCTTATGAATCGCATGAGAAAGGCTAGTGGCAATCGATGGATAGGGGCAAAGGATGAGACTTTCTCTGAGTGAACTCTATGAAGTACTTTTTTCCTTTTATGGTCCCCAGAACTGGTGGCCTATTGTGGAGAATGGCACTTCCCTCTATCTTCCAGAATACATGCAAAGGGAAAGAACCCCACAGGAAGCGATAGAAATCTGGACAGGAGCTATTCTTACTCAGAATACCGCGTGGAAAAATGTGGAAAAGGCTTTAGTGAAACTGAAAGCAAGGGTTCCTCTTTCACCTGAAAATCTCATCAAGTTGCCTGAAGAAGAAATAGCCGATCTCATTCGTCCAGCAGGATACTACAGACAAAAAGCCAAAAAAATCCATATCTCTATGCGTTTTCTTCTCGAGAACTATGGAGGAAACCCCTGTGAGATCCGACGTCTTTCTCTCCCTGAAGCAAGACATCAGCTTCTTTCTCTCTGGGGCATTGGTCCGGAAACAGCTGATTCTATTCTTCTGTATGCCTTAGGATTCCCCATCTTTGTGATTGATGCATATACCAGAAGAATCTTGAAACTTTTGGGATACCCTGAGGCGACCCAACCATACGAAAACCTTCAAGCCCTCTTTCACAAAAGCCTTGCCCAGGACGTGGGTTTATACCAAGAGTACCATGCCCTCTTCGTAACTGCCGGAAAAACATGTAGAAAAAAACCAGATTGTGGAAGATGCCCTCTTTTCTCCTGGTGTGAGAAACATCACACAAGAACATGAACAAAAAAGTCCACCTGTCTTTCGATCTTTTCTATTCCATCGTTATTGAAAATAACAAAATCCGCCTGATCTTTCAAAAACCGGAGATGCTGCTGGGAAAAGAGAACACTTCGTGCCTTTTCCTCTGACCAGCCTCTTGCCCTCACAAGACGATCAAAAAGCATCTCTTCAGGGGCATCTACCATCAAGATAAAATCACAAAGAGGCGCAAGCCCTATTTCATACAGCAGAGCTCCATCAAGGATGGTATGTTGAGTAATCGATGCCAATTTTTCTTCGACAAGACGCTTAATCCTTGGATGAGTAACAGCATTGAGAACAAGAAGATTCTCCATATGACCAAAAACCTTCCTTCCAAGGCTCTCTCTCTGGATACTGCCATCTGGTCCGATCACTTCTGGACCAAAGTGTTTCTTGATATCATCTTTTGCTTCTTCTAAAGCCCTGTGTCCCATTTCATCAAGGGAGATGAGAGAAAAATCATATTGCTGGCAGAGAATTCTGGCCACTGTAGATTTTCCACTACCGGCTTTTCCTACCAGACCAATCACATACAGAGGTTTTCTTGCATTCACCATAGGTATTCCTTCACAAGAACTTCTTTGATCTCAGGTATATTCATCCCTTCATACAAAAGTTCTATAATCCGTTTGACTATCCTATCAGTATGGATCCACTGACAAAGTGAACAGTCCCATATCTTTTTCTCAGCGGTGGAAAGCCATACACCTTTTGTTTCATCCTGGCAAGGATAAAAGGGGCAATAACAAAAAAAACAATTTTGCTCTGTCATTTTGTGGCAAGGGTAATAAGGACAATCCGTATACCGCTGATGAGTCATGGAAAAAAGAAGTTGCTTCTCAAAATAATAACGTGATACATCATCCATAACACATATTATAAAGCAAGGCCTTTTTTTATGCAAAAAGGCTTCTCTAAAGAAAAGAGCATGGCACATTATGTCAAAATTCTCGTTCTTCACTCCTGTTCTCCCCCGTGAAGAGCGGTATTCAGTCTCATCTATGGAAAAGCAGGAATTTTGAGAGACAACGCAAATAGGCGGGGATCTCATTTGCATTTTCTTGTTTCTCATTCTATAATATAAAAAAGAAAATAATGAGAGGCTCATGTCAAAAGAAAAGCAACTCACTCTTCAGGACTGGATTCGTTGGATTGGTCGCCTCTTGAGACGCAAAAGAGTAAGCGCTGAAGAGACACCAAAATTAGAAGAGTTAGAGCGATTTATTGAAGACTATCCAGATGATACCCCACTGGAAAAGTGGCTTGGGTTCGTGTATCTCATGATGGGAAAGGACAAAGAGGCTGAGAGGATCTTTTCTCGTCTCTTGAGAAGTTATTCGCATGACATAGAGATACAAAATGCCCTTGCTTACCTTCTCCTGAAGCGTGGTGATACCGAAGGAGCCGTCACTCATCTTCTCGATGCCCTTTACACAGAGGAAAATCACCCACTTCTGAAAAGAAATCTCGATCTTCTACGTTCAAGTAAGGATCTTCCAGCATGGCTTTCTACCCATACGTGGATGGATTTTGTCTTTTTTACTTCACCAGAATCACCCTGGTGGGATATCGGATGGCAGGAGATCATACGAAACCCCTTCTTCCGTGGAGGAATGGTGATAGGAATGTTGGGGCTTGTGGGGGGAGTGATGTTTCTTCTCTATCCTACTTTTATCAATATAGCCCAGAAATATCAGCAGACAAGATACAGACAAATAGGAAGCGTAGTAGATCAGTATACCATCCAGGATATTGAAAAACTTGTCGAAGAACGCCAGAAGTACTCCATCAAACTTACAGAAGAAGAGATTAGCAAAAAATTCGAGCTAATCAAGGATCTTATCTACAACGGCAAAAGAAACCAAGCTCTTATCCTTATCAATGAGCTTCTCAATTCCAATGCTAGTGAACAGGTCAAAGAGCATGTACGTATATTTGAAAGCTTTGTTCCAGCTCCAGATCCACGCAAGATCGACTACAATCCTTCTTGTCGTGATGTACTCAGAACCCCCTTTCTCTACAAGGATGTGTATGTCAACTGGGTAGGAACAGTGGCCAATCTCTTCTTCAACCAGCGGAAAGAAACATCATTTGATCTTTTGATCAATTTTGTGGATGAAGCCACTGTTGAAGGAATGGCTACCATCAAAATGGAGGGCTTTCAGAGTGAACTTCGCAATGGACGCAAAGTACGGGTATTTGGTCGAATTGCCGGTATTCAGATTGACAACAAGGTGATTCTTCTGGATCCTGAAGTCCAGTATCTTGATCGTTAGGAACACAAGACTGATGTTCTGGCAAAAAAGGAACCAATACCCTTCGCAAAATAGTTTCATATCTTGATTATAACAAGAGGGAAAAGCTATGCCTAAATTTCTCATCGAGAACTATGGCTGCCAGATGAATGTGGCTGAAGCGGAGAGTCTTCGCCATTTGCTTTCCACAAGCGGCTATGAAGAAACCCATGAGCCAGCTGAGGCTGATGTCGTAGTCATCAACACCTGTAGTGTGAGAATCACAGCTGAGGACAGAATTATCGGGAGACTGGGGTTTTATCGCGGGCTTCGTGAAGAAACGAACAAAGATCGCTATGTTATCCTCATGGGATGTATGGCACAAAACAGGGGTGAAGAGGTGAGAGAACTCTTTCCTGATGTGGTAAAACGGGTATGGGGCACATACAACAAGGATAGAATCATTGAGGATCTCAGACTTCTTGAGAGGGGAAAAGATTTTCTTGAGCTTTCTGACTACCATTTTCTTGAAGCAGTCCCCCAGAGTTCTTCTCCCTTCCGGGCATACCTTCCGATTAGTCATGGGTGTGATAATTTCTGTAGCTACTGCATTGTGCCATTAGTCCGGGGAAAAGAGATCAGTCGCTCTTTTGAGGATATCATCGATCAGGCTAGACGCCTTGTAGAAAATGGTGTAAGGGAAATTATTCTCCTGGGACAGAACGTGAATAGTTACCGTGATGGTGAGAAATATTTTGAAGATGTGCTCGAGACTCTGGCTGACAAACTGTCTGTGCCAAGACTATCGTTTCTCACTTCTCACCCAAAAGATTTTCGCAAAAGTATGGTAGATATTATTGCCTCACATGACAACATATCAAAACTTATCCATTTACCTGTTCAATCAGGAAACAATCGAATTCTCTCTCTGATGAATCGACACTATACCAGAGAAGAATATCTCAAGAAAATTGAATGGCTTCGCGAAATTCCCAATATTGAACTCAGTACAGACGTGATGGTAGGCTTTCCTCAAGAAACGGAGGAGGAGTTTCAGCAGACGCTCTCACTTGTAGAAGAGGTGAGATATCTTGAAGCCTTTTGTTACTACTACAATCCTCGACCCAAAACAAAAGCAGCCACCATGGCAGACAATACCACAGAAAAGGAAAAACTCAACCGTCTGGACAGACTCATCAAACTCCAGAGGGAAATCCGACAAGAAAGACTTACCCTCTGGATTGGAAAACAGGACGAAATTCTCATTGAAAGCCGTAGTAAGAAAGACGAAAATATTTTCTTTGGCATGTCGAGAAGTGGCATTCCTGTCTATGTAGAAGCCACCTGTGAGTTAGGAGACATCGTTCAGGTCACATTCACAGAGATACGAGGAAGCGGCCTGGCCGGCCGCCTCCTGAAGTAGACCTCAGTCCTTGCAGGTAGAGATGCCTATCAGCTTGTAAAGCGGACAGAAGCCAAGCATCGAGGTAACAATAAACACGATAGCCACAAGAGCCGCCACAATCATCCATACACCGGTGAGCACCTTTAGAACAATCAGAAGAATAAGAACTGCAGCAATAATCAACCGAATCACCCTGTCAAGCGTTCCCATATTTTTCTCCATACCAACCTCCTTTCAAGGATTTATCTAAGCATACACTTTTTTGACGATTTCGTCAAACTTTTTTAAAAACAAATTTGAATACTCCTCTGTTGATATTTCAGCCAAAGTTTATCTTGCACACCAGAGAATCACGGATCTATCAAAAAGGTCTGGCAGAGATTATTTTATCAGGTCATTTGTCAGTTGCTTCATCAAAGGAGAAAACTCCGCAGGCGAAGACGAAGCTACAATGCGGGGAACCAGCAAAAGGGCCATTTCAGAACGTATGGTTTCCTCTTTTTGATAGGAAAAAAGAAGATCCAGAAGAGGAATATCCCCCAAAAGAGGCACCCCAACCTTTCGCTTTATTTTTTCCGTTTTAACAAGCCCACCTATCACAATAATATCTCCTGGACTTGCCATCACATCACACTTGAGGGAAGTTGTTTGTACCTTTGGAGCCTGATACCCGGGAAGAATCGTCACCCATTCAGCACTACTCAGTTCCACATAAAGGCTCATTCGCACCTGATTGGATGGAGTAATCATGGGCCTCACGGTAAGTTTGATGCCAGCATCCAGAAATTCAAGAGCAAGGTTATTGGTGCCAGAGAGATAAGGAAGACGGTTTCCTATGAGAATGGTAGATTCACCTCGATTGACTGCCAGCACCTTTGGTTGAGAGATAACTCTGATATGGTTTTTGTCAAGAGTTGCCCCTATATCAGCAGAGATAGTACTTCCATCTTTGTTTTCACTTCCCTTGAGACGTAAAACAGAGGTATTACCAGATTTCTCGAGGGGCAAAATGTCTAGTTGCCATTTTCCATCAGAAAAAAGAGCAGACCAGTTAACACCAGCTGACCAGGCATCGTCTAACCTCACCTCAAGAATCCTGGTCTCAATTTCCACCATCTTTGGAAGATCACAAAGCTGATTGTAGACCCTTTCGAGGCGTTCAAGATTGGCCCGTGTATCACGAATCACCAATTTGGAAGCTGTTTGGTCCACACTCATAAAACCAATACCAGGTGTCAGAAGAGGTTTGACAATAGAGGGGAGATTTTTGAGATCCAGAATAGAAGCATCATAGACTCGAGTCTCCACATAGTGATTGAGAAGTTCCGAACGATATTCTTCTTGCGAAAGAATCTTGATCACCTTGCCTTCCGGAAGGTAGTAAAGTCTGTACATCTTCATCACCGTTTTGAAGGCGTCTTTTATATCCACATTTTTAAAGGCAACGGTAATGGACTCTGAAACCCTGGGACTTATGACAAAGTTTATCCCCATTTGCATACCAAAGAGCTGAAATACCTCTCGTGGCGAAGTATTATTGAAAGTAGCTGAAAAATTCCCTTTTTGTTCCTCAATCATTGGGACATCTATCTGAAACCACTGTTCAGTAGAGACCGACTCCCCTCCAACTGGTCCACCATAAGAATAATCCTGAGAAAAAAGAGGACAATAACTTGCCATAAGCAGAAGAATAACTATCCATTTTCTTTTCATACACAAACTCCTTTTATTCCAGGGTGAGGCGTATCTGTTGTCCCTGCCTTTCAAGAACAACCGTATCACCGGTTACATCCACCACTCGATACCCATCAACCATATCTCCCTTAACCACTGTAAACATTCTCTCAGGCACCATCAAATCCTGCAAGGTAGCAATCATTCTCCCCTGAAGGGTCAGAATAGAACGCAACTGAAGGGTCAAACTAGGAGATTGTGGAGAAGATGTTTCCCCACGGGAAGAAGAATAGACAATCGTTTTCCCCGGGCGTGATACAACAGAGACATCTCCCTCAGCATACTCAAAGATATTGCGCAGGCTCTCATAATCGATTCGCTGGACCATCCCAGAAGATGTTTTCTGGCGAGTAACCACCTGGGTAGTAGAAGAAACATCCCTTTCAAACGTAGCAAGAAACCGTTGAAGTTGTGGAAAAAAAACCACTGGCCAGAAGACCACATTAAAGAGCAAAAGTACAATGGTGAGTCGGTTCTGTTGTTTCTGTGTCATATCTCTCACCGCCTATAATAAATTCGTATAGTCATATTTGCACTCACTCTGAGAGCACGTTCCATAATAAGTGTTTCTATCTGAATGGGTAGCCGCGATCTCTCTAAAATATCAACAAAACTGGCGATAGAAGCAAATCTTCCTTCCATGGTCATTTCCACTGTCATGATTTCCTGCTTACCCTCCTGACCTGTACCCCTGGTTTGCATGGTAAAACGTTCAATACCAGAAAATTCAGCCAGAACAGGGAGGTTAGCAATAAAATCGGCAGAAGTTCTGGAATCAAAACCCTCTCGAATAAGATTCTCATACTCCGTTTTAAGGGAACTCACCGTACGTTTCAAAAACACAATATCCCCTACATTTCTCTGCTGTTCCCAAACCATAGCAAGATAACGACTTTCCTTAAAAAAAATCACAAAAACAAATATAGCCACACCTGTTCCCATGAGAAGAACAAGAGAAATGAGTCTTTTCACAAACGTTTTCATAGACGCACCTCAAAGAGAATCCGGAATTCTACTAACGCCTTTTTGTCGCTTCTCTTCACCTCAGATAGAGAAATGCTGGAAAGATAGGGGGAATCAAGTAATGCTTTAACAAAATTTTGTAAACCTCTTGAGCTTTTGGCTTCTCCTATCATTTCTCCTTTTCCCTTTTGAAAACTCAATTTTTCGAGTCGTACATCAGAAGGAAGAGCCTGAGCAAGAGAAACCAGAACCATTTTGAGATTGGAAGATTCAATACTTACACTTCTGGCTTCGGAGAGAAGTTGTTCATAGCGATTCTTTTCCTGTTGGTACTGACGAAGGGTTTGAAGAAGCCTCACCTCTTCCACACGCTTTTCAAGGTTTTCATCCTGGACAACCTGTCCCGTAGCAAGAATTTCTTCGGCTTTTTTGTAGAGACTATACTGAGAATGAGTAATAAACATCCAGGGAGAAAAAAGAAGGGCTATCATTATGAGAAACGTACAGAGGACTCCTCCCCACTGAACTACACCATCCCACACAAGACGATACCCTGTCTGTGAAGGAAGAGGAAAACTTATTCTATAGGACCTCCCAGGGGAAGTAAAAAGGGCATACATATCCATATAATAAGAAGAGGGAATGGTTTCTTTTCGAAAGTATGGCGAAAAGATCTGAGCGCGTTCAGCAAGGATATTGATACTTTCGAGGATACCCTCTAAGAAAAAGGTTTCCTCCTCCTCAGAAAGGGCTTTGAGATGGATCTTGACAAGATAATTTCCCCCCATCCTGATGTATTCAGTGAAAAACTGAGAGATCTCTTTGAGTTCGGTGGGAAGATGACGATTTTCAGGAAGAAGTTGATACTGATACTGAACAATCTCCCCTTTTTCCACAATGGCCATCAACATCCTGTGCCCCTGCCAAACCACAATACCTTCAGCCTGATCTGAACGAGGAGGAAGATAGGGAAGAAGAGGAACATGTCCAAGAAAAACAATTTCATAAGGAAGAAGATGGGCTTCCTGAATGATTTCATGAAAAAGATGAAGATCACCCTTTTTCATCACAGCAGCAAGAATGTTCCATCCCGGTGATCCCGAAAAATGAGTTCTGGAAAGCACATTGTATCCAATAACCACATCCTGCGGTGAGAGATGAAGAAGTTTAGACACCTGCCATTCAACAAGCTGGGAAAGTTTTTCTCTGGGAATATCAGGAAGGGGAAGAAATTGAGACATCACAGAAAGCCGACTCACCGACAGATGTATTCTCTCTACAGAATGGGTAGCATACTTTTCCAGAAAACGCTGGACACTGAAGACCAACCTATGTTCATCATAAAGAGTCTCACTATGGGTGTGAACAATCCTTTTCCATGGACCTATGGTAATGATTTCCAGAAGACGAAGTTCCTCTCCTATGTCCACTACCACATGAAGAAGATGAAGCCTTTCAAGCAGAGCATACCAGAGAGACCTGATACTCATGGATTTTCCCCCTTCTCCCAGCCAAGAGCCAGAATACGACTTTCATCAAAAGAAACCCCTCTCAATGTGGCCTGAAGAACCACACGCCCTCCATTGGTATGAGCTGTGATACTGACATCTGCCTGAAAAGGGTACTTCCACACCATACCGCTTGTTATCTCTCGAAGAGAAAGGGGTTCTTTCCTCACCTCATATATCCTGCCATCGTAAGTTTTCCACTGCCAGCCAGCGTCTGTTGTGGTCCACTGGATAGTCTGGAGGCTAATCGTTTCTATATGGTGCCAGAAAAGGGCCTGGTTATTTCTCCCCCGAGAAAACCGCTGAATCATGCGAAGTTGCATACTCACTATGGTAGTTACTACTGACATCACAAGAGCAAAAAGGGTCATCGTTACCAGAAGCTCAGTCAAGGTGAAACCCTCTAGTCTAAAAAGCTTCTTCATAGGCACGTGAAAAGGCTGTTTCCACTTCATAGTGATTTGTCCTTCTGGCAACAAGGTAGGTTGCCTGTACTTTAACCACACACAGAGACGAGTTTTTCCAGATGACCGTCATATCAACTGGAAACATATCTATATTGGTATGCCATGTACCCTCACGCCAATTGGTCCAGACCATAGAAGTTTGAGAAAGCACAAGAAAATCATTGATACGAACCGCGAGCTGATCCACCATAGAAGAACGTTCTGAGAAAAGGCTCAGTGTACCCCACACTCCTACCACAGCAAGAATAGCTATACTGGTAAGAGAAAGGGCCACAAGAACCTCAATGAGCGTAAAACCACTAATCCAGTGTTTTGATAATATCATCTTTTGTTCCTATCTTTTTGTCCGGGCCTTTTGAAACAATCTGATAACGCCCCTCGTTTTCTCGAAGCACATAACTCTCCCCCCAGGGATCTTTCAGAAGTTCTTGAGTGATATAACCACTTAAGAGAAGCTCTTCTGCAGAAGAAGGCATACGCCCCTCTTCTATTTTGAAATTAAAGATAGCTATCTGAAACTGAGAGATTTCTACCTCAACAGCTCTTCGTGTAGCAGATTCAATCACCCCCGTATAGGCTGCCATACCTATAGTCATCAGAATACCTATAATAGTCAAGACAACAAGAAGTTCGAGGAG
>JBKBIS010000060.1:0-8160 GCA_046294145.1 Brevinematales bacterium
TATGTTCTCTTTTTGTTTTAAACAGTATACAAATAATTTTTTGATATGAAATAAATTACTATAATTTTTCTGAAAAAAGTGGATATCATTTCACTACCTCTAAATTCTTTTCTTCTCACCACAAAAAACTTGATAAAAAATACCCAAAAAAAAACAGAATAACCTTTTTCGAAAAAGTTCTTGAATTTAAAGAAGTCATTTTTATGCTATCTATTTTTTTCAAAAATTTTTCTCCTAAGTTCTTTTTCCAAAACAAATTCTTATATTTTCTTTTGAAAAAAGGAGATAACATTTCTTTTTCCCCTCCCCTCCAGAAAAATTTCAAAATTTGAATTTCCTTCTCACTTCATCTATAATATACTCTGTAAAAACCAAAAAAAGGAGTGTATATGCGTTCACAAAAACGGTTTTATCTTCTCACGTTTCTCCTGGGGTGTTTAGTAGGTGGGCTTATTATTGGACTTCAACAAACCTTCATCAATCCTATCTACGCTCAAAGAAGTACAGCCACCCTTCCGCAGCTTGATCCCGAATACACCAAGTATATGAATATGTTCTTAACTGCATACAATATTCTCAAGGAACAATTCTACGATGAAAAACAAACCACACCCAAGATCCTCTTTTACGGAGCCATCAAAGGAATGTTAGAGAATACTGGAGATCCCTACACCACATTCATGGATCCACAACTCACCAAAGAATTTAATATTGACATTGGGGGAACCTTTGGCGGACTTGGTATTCATATTGGTGATAGAAACGGACAACTCACCATCATTGCTCCCATTGAAGATACACCCGCCTGGAAAGCCGGTCTCAAGCCCAACGACAAAATTTTAGAGATTGACGGAAAATCTACAAAAGGACTCACCTCTACAGAGGCTGTAAATATCTTGCGAGGGAAACCTGGCACCCAAGTCACCCTCACTATTGGCAGAGATGGTGTAGAACCCTTCAAGGTAACCATCACCCGTGCGGTCATCAAAGTTCCCACAGTGAAATCATCTATCATTGAAACAAACAACAAACGGTATGGCTATATCCGTCTCATAGAATTCAGTATGCCAACTGCTCTTGATTTCAAAAACACCCTTGAACAAATAACAAAATCAAATCTCGCCGGTCTTATCGTAGACCTAAGAAACAATCCCGGAGGACTTCTTTCAGCCGTTTCCGAATGTGCCAACTATTTCCTTTCAGAAGGTCTTATTGTTTATGTAAGAGGAAGAAACAACCAGTTAGCCGAAGATTACCGTGCCCTTCCTCAGAAAAGATTTGTTCCTGAAACCCTCCCTCTTGTTGTACTTATAAACGAAGGAAGTGCCAGTGCAAGTGAAATCTTCGCTGGGGCTATGCAGGACACTAAACGAGGAATTATTGTTGGTACAAAAAGTTATGGAAAAGGTTCTGTGCAGCAGACCTATCCTTTCCCCGAAGACGGTTCTCAAATCAAATTCACAGTAGCTAAATATTTTACTCCAGCCGGAAGAACTATTGACAAGGTAGGAGTACAACCAGACATAGAAGAAAAATACTGGACTGAAACCTTAAGTGACATTGAGAAAAACGCTCTTGTAAAACTTCAATCTACGAACCTCATCAAAGAATTTCTCAAAGAAAAGCCCAACTACACCAAAACTGACGTGGCTACTTTCCAGACAAATCTCATGAAAGGAGGTCTACCCGTCCCATTTCTCGCCTTAGATTACCTCCTTTATAGTGAGAAGATTATAAACCAACTTCCACCAGTGTATAACATTGAATATGACAACCAGCTCCGCAAGGCCTTAGAAGTGCTTGACAACTACAAGAAATACCAAAAACCCATCCAGTATTACAAAGAAGCGAAATAAACGAAAACGGAGGTGCGTATGGCCTGGTTTGTCAAACCACAATATACGATCAAAAAGAGTGCAACTATCAAACAAAACGAAGGTCTCTGGACTAAATGTCCTGAGTGCCATTCCATTATTTACAATCAGGATTGGGAAAACAATCTCCATGTATGTCCCCATTGTGGCTTTCATGACAAACTGAACGCCTTTGAAAGAATCCAGATGCTCATCGATCCGGGAACATTCGTAGAAACATTTAACAATATTGTTTCTGCAGATCCTCTCAATTTCAATGACGGCACTCCCTATATTGACAAGGTAAAAAACGCCATGCTCAAAACTAACCTCAAAGATGCTGTGGTTACCGGATATGGTAAACTTGAAGGTCATATAATCGAATTAGCCGTTATGGACTTCAACTTTCTTGGTGGAAGTATGGGATCGGTGGTGGGAGAGAAAATCACTTTAGCCATTGAGAATGCCACCAAACACAGACGTCCTCTGGTCATCGTCTGTGCCTCTGGTGGAGCAAGAATGCACGAAGGTATTCTTTCTCTCATGCAAATGGCCAAAACCTCAGCAGCTCTTAAACGTTTTTCAGACGAAGGAGGGCTCTATATCGCCGTTCTCACCAATCCCACCACAGGCGGAGTAACTGCATCCTTTGCTATGCTTGGAGATGTGATTATTGCCGAAAAAAAGGCTCTCATCGGTTTTGCTGGCCCTCGCGTAATTGAACAAACGATTAAACAAAAACTCCCTCCAGGTTTTCAGAGTGCTGAATTCCTCCTTGAACACGGATTTGTCGACATTGTGGTCGAACGCAAAGACCTCAAATCCACTATTAGCCGTGTCATCTCCTATATCAAAGGAAAATAGTATGCTCATCCAGGAAGAAAATGCAAAAGAATACCTTGGGGAAGGAATCGTTGTAGACAACCTTGTCAAGATTTACAGAAAACGCCGTGTTGTTCAGGGCATCAGTTTTCACATACGCAGAGGGGAAGTGGTCGGGCTCCTTGGACCAAATGGTGCGGGGAAAACAACAACCTTTTACATGATAGTAGGTCTGGTTCGACCCGATGAGGGACTTGTCTATTTAAATGGAGAAGACATAACAAAGTACCCCATGTACAAACGAGCAAGAATGGGGATAGGTTATCTTCCCCAGGAAATCTCCATCTTTCGCCAGCTCTCTGTTGAAGACAACATCAAAGCTGTGTTAGACATACACGGCAAAACAAAAGACGAAGTTGAAGAAACCACCGAAAAACTTCTCTCCCAATTAGGCCTTCAAAAAGTCCGTAAACAAATGAGCTTTACACTCTCAGGGGGGGAAAAAAGACGGCTTGAAGTGGCAAGACTTCTTGCCCTCAAGCCAGATTTTCTTCTGTTAGATGAACCATTCACAGGGATTGATCCGATTGCCATCGCTGATATTCAAAACCTTGTTCTCCAGCTCAGAGAAGAGATGGGGCTCGGGATCCTCATTACTGATCACAACGTCCGAGAAACCCTGCGCATCACAGACCGTTCCTATATTATTTATGAAGGTAAGATTCTTGTTTCCGGTACTAACGAAGAACTCACCACCAACGAAGAAGCCAGACGTATTTATTTGGGACAGAATTTTGATATGTAGGAATAATTATGAAAGACCCCTATGAGATTCTGGGGCTTGAACCTACAGCTGACATCGAAACAATCAAAAAACGTTTCAGAGAACTTTCCAAAAAATTCCACCCAGATAAAAATCCAGCCACCCAGGAAACTTACAAGGAAATTGTTGGTGCATATCGCTTTCTGATAAGCGAAAAGGCGATTTCTCCCACCAATCGTGAGTCACAGAAATCTGTCCCCACTATACCCGCAGAACGTATTCATTATAATCTTTCTCTTGCCAATATCCTTGCCGAAGGTTTCAAGGTAAGTCGGGATTTTTCGACTGAAGATTACCTTGACCACTTTCAAGCCGATATCACCATCGAGATCTACAAACTCGAACTCGTATTAGGATATCAGATACCTCTGATGATACCCACAAGACAAATCTGCCCTGTATGTAGAGGACACCAAGAACACTGTTACCGTTGTCAGGGAAAAGGATATATTCACCAGACCATCACCTGGTATATCAGCCTTCCTCCAACTACAAGACCGGAAGAAATTGTCTCTATAGATCTCAGCCCTCTTAAAGAAACCTATCCCGCCCTTCAACTTAAACGCCAGTCTCTCCGTCTTCGTTGCCATATCATCGATGCAGAAGACATCTGAATAGACATCTACAGAGAAATATTCTATCTTTCGCCAGTTTTTCCAGACTTTCCTGCAAAGAAAGAACCCTTGTGAGTTTTCCGTTTACCAGTCCTTTGTTGCCATGAAGGATGTTATCTTGTTATGCTATCTTCTTTTCTCAAAAATATGTCTTATAAACCATTAATATAAAAAGAAATAGAATAATTTTATTTGAAAAAAGGTGATATCTTACCCACTGCCCAAAAACATAGCAAAACAAATAATTTCCCCTCCAACAACACTCCAACCACCTCTACTCCTCACAAACATCCTCAAAAAAACCGAGAAGCCTATTTACTTTCATCTCCACGCTTCCCTCAAAACTCTCATAAAGAATCACAGACGGCTCAGCAGGATCGAGTTCAAAGCGATGTTTGCCTGTACGACCTACCGCAAGAAGCTTATGCACATTCACGACTTGCGGACGAACAAAATGGATATGAATATATTTCTTTTTCTCAATAATAAAATCCACCCCCAATTGTTTTGCACGAATCTTGAGCCTGGCTATCTCAAAGATTGTCTCCATCTCAGCCGGATATGGACCATACCGATCTCTCAAAATCTCCGAAAGTCTTTTCATATCCTCTTCTGTCGCTACAGAGAGGACAAGTTTGTATACCTCCATCTTTTCCACAGAAGATTGAATATAACTCTCCGGAATAGCCACGGTATAATTAAGGTCTATCAGCGGTTCCACCAAAGGTGTATACTCTCCTCTAAGTCTCTGAATCTCCTCTCGAAGCATACGAACATAAAGATCATACCCTACCGCTAAAATATTCCCATGCTGCTCTTTGCCTAAAATATTTCCAGCTCCACGAATTTCCAGATCTTTCATTGCCACCTGAAAACCCGCCCCCAGGTCCGTATACTCACTGATAACAAAAAGCCTTTTATGAGCATTTTCAGTGAGAGCCCGACCAGAAGGATAAAGAAAATACGCATATCCCAATTCCTTTCCCCTTCCTACACGACCCTTCAGCTGATACAACTGTGAAAGACCATAACGATGCGCATCACTTACAATCAACGTATTCGCTTTCGGAATATCCAGCCCTGACTCCACGATAGTCGTTGAAACAAAGACATTATACTCCCCTTTCACAAACCCCATAAAAGCATGATCCAGCATCTCTTCTTCCATCTGTCCATGACCAATAATAACTCTTGCCTCAGGAACCTCCTGTTGAATTCGGTACGCATACTCAGGAAGATTTTTAATCGCATTGTGAATAAAATACACCTGTCCCCCCCTTCGGAACTCCTCCTGAATAGCATACCGCACAATCTCCCAGCTAAAATCCGCCACAGTTGTTTCCACAGGAATTCGCATATCAGGAGGTGTTTGCAAAAGACTCATATCCCGAATAGAAGCAAGGGCCAAATTAAGTGTTCTTGGTATAGGAGTCGCCGAGAGGCTCAAAAAATCCACATGAGGATAACGCTCCTTAAGAATCTCCTTTTGTTCTACCCCAAACTTGTGTTCCTCATCCAGAATAACAAGTCCTAAATTATGAAATTCCAGCCGAGAAGACAAAAGCTTATGAGTTCCAATCAAAATATCAATCTGATGATGTCTCAAGGCCTCAAGAATAAGCTTCTCCTGCGTCCTCTCCGTAAAACGAGAGAGAAAGGCAATTTTGACAGGAAATCCCTCAAAACGTTTTGTAAAAGTATAATAATGTTGCTCTACTAAAACCGTGGTAGGAGCAACCACAGCCACCTGCTTCCCATCCATTACTGCCTTGAAAGCAGCCCGCATGGCCACTTCCGTTTTTCCAAATCCCACGTCACCACAAAGAAGTCTATCCATAGGGATAGAAGAATCCATATCTTTTTTTATTTCCTCAAGAACCTTTACCTGATCAGGGGTTTCAATATATTCAAATTTATCCTCAAATTCTCTCTGCCATACGGTGTCCGGCGAAAAGGCATGTCCTTTGTAGGAATGCCTCTTGGCGTAGAGAGAAACCAATCGTTTGGCAAACTCAGCAACACTTTTCTCTACAGCTTCTCGCTTCTTTGTCCAGCTCTTACTTCCCAGAGAATCAAGTACAGGTTTATGAGAAGGATCCCCAATATATCTTCCAATGAGAGAAGACTGCTCAAGAGGAACATAGAGTTTTTCTCCCTGAGCATACTCAAGATGAATGTAGTCTTTTTCCTTGCCTAAGATAGAAAGCCTTTCCACTCCCCGAAAAATACCAATCCCATAATTCAAATGAACCACATAATCCCCGAGAGCAATACTGGTCAGATCATCAACAAGCGTATCCATCTGTCTGAGACGTTTACGAAAGACTCGCTTTTTACCAGAAATATCACTCTCAGAAAGAAAAAGAATCTTTCCCGTTCTCCATTCAAAACCATGTTCATAATCCATTACAACAATACTCACCTGAGGAAGATCCATTTCCTCCGTAGAGACCCTCTTTGCCCCAAAAGATTGCAGAATCCTCTCGAGCCTTCTGGCAAGATCCTCAAACTCAACCGCTATAACTACCTTGTAGCCATCAGCGAGATAACGATGGGCAAGACTCTCCATGAAAAGAGAAAACCCTTCTCCATACAAGGGTGCTTCCATAACACCCGGAAGAATAACATCCATGTCTTGAGTTCTTACACAAACCCATTCATGACAAATATCGCAAGAAAACTCTTCCCACGACCAGAAAAGATTTTCCATCCCCATATACTTCTGATACATGGCTCCCCAGAGAGTTTCCATATCCCCAGCGGTAAAAACAATTGTCCTTTCAGATGCATACTTAAGCAAAGTAACCAGTTCACTATATCCACGAACAAAAGTGGAATGAGCTTTCGCAATATCCTCATCTTCTTTTGTCCCGGGAAACTCCCACTCACAGGCAAATTCAGTCGCCGGAAGAAGAATAATCTCATCTACCTTTTCCAGAGAAGTCTGTGAAACCACATCAAACAATTTAATTTCCTCAATAACATCATCAAAGAACACTATACGACACGGTTTATCCAGATGAGGAGAAAACACATCAACAATATCCCCTTTCACAGCAAAAGAAGCTGGTTCAAGCACCTTATATTCCCGAAGATAATGCGAACGAGCCAACCAGGCAATAAACTCTTCCCTTTCTATCTTTTCGCCAATTTTTATCTTTCTTGCCGATCTTTGAAAAAACGCTGGAGGAGGAAGTTTTCTCCCCAAAGCCTCCGACGTTCCGATAATAACCTCCCCATGACCCTCCAGAAGGCGAACAAGTGTTCTCATTCTGTCTCCAAGTTTATCAAGCGATGGAAGCACATGGGCATACGGCATCACATCCACTTCAGGGAAGAAACTTGCCTTCCCTCCCACACTGACAATACTCTGATAGACTTCCTCTGCTTCTATCTCATTTCGCGCCACATAAACTACCTGATATCCCTTCTGTTGAAGCAAAGTAAACCAGAAACCTAAAAAACCTAACGGGAGAAAAGAGGTTATTTTCCTTTTCTCAAGAACCTTTTGTATCTCTTTCCAGTCAAAAGAGTTTGACAAAGCCTCAAGCAAAGCCTTCATGATGCCACTCGATATACCTATTCCCCAAAATATACAAGAAGGATAAGATCTACCTCTTTTTGAGAGATAGGCAACCCCTCTGATACTAATGCTTGATAGATGTCTTTTCGGCCCCAATGAGGATTATGCTTTTTGATGGCCACCACTCTCTCAATCTTGTCATCAGCAATTGGCCTCAACTGACCAAAGAAATTCCGATTAAGATAAGCAAGCCAGAGTTTCTTCATGGATATATTTTCAGCCTCAAGAAAAACTTGCTTCTCTTCAACCTCCTCAACCTTTTGAAGAAGAATATCCATATCCTCAGAACGCATATACAGTGCAGGATACTTCACAGCTCGATGCATACGAGAAAGAAGTTCCTCTTCATTCTCATAGGCTGATCGAATTCGCACAAGGTTTGTGCCTACTATCATCCTAAAATCACAAAAAAGTCCCATCCTCCAGGAAAATCGCATTCCAGCAGGAATATACGAAACAATATTT
>JBKBIS010000061.1:0-8076 GCA_046294145.1 Brevinematales bacterium
TCCCTATTTCTCTTCCCGTCTTGCATGAGCCGGAGGAATACCCAATAGACCTCGATACTTAGCTATGGTTCGACGGGATACTTTTATACCCTTGTTCTGAAGAATACTCACAATCTGATCATCACTCAAGGGATCTTTTTTGTCCTCCCCGGCAATAATGCTGGCTACCATATCCTGAATACCCTTTGAGGACACCTCCTGCTCGGTAGCCGTCTTCACCGAAGAAGAAAAAAACTGCTTCAGAGGAATAATCTTTCCACCCACTTGAATATACTTGTCTTTCACCACCCGACTCACCGTTGATTCGTGGATATCCACTTCCTCAGCGATATCTCGAAGCCTGAGAGGTTTCTGATACTGTGGTCCTCGAGTGAAAAACTCCTTCTGATGAGAAATAATCGCATAGATAACCTTGTAAACAATCTCTTTTCGGCTCTCAAGATTTTCAATCAATTGTTTCACTCTTGTCAGATTACTTCGAAGAAATTTCCGGTCCTCTTTGGGAAGTTTGCCCTCTTCATAGAGAGAAATATAGTACTGATCAAGCCTCACATCGGGGATATAGTACTCATTGAGACGAATATTTATATCCTCTCCATTGACCTCAACAAAAGCCTCAGGAATGACAACCATAGCAGTTTCACCCCATCCCATTACCGGCGTCGGTTTGAGTTCAGAGAGATTTTTGACAGCCTCTTCAACCTCTTCTAAAGAAACACGAAAACGCTTCGCTATCTGGCTATATTGCTTTTTTTCCAGAAGATCAGCCGCCTCTTTCAAAATTTTCGATTCGAGACTCTCTTTTCCAAACTGCTCTTCTGACTGAAACAGAAGAAACTCAAGTACACCCGCACTGCCCAATCCCTCCGGATCAAGATGCATCAGTTTCTTCCTCACCTGCTCTACCTCTTCAGTAGCGTACTCAGTTCCTTCAATCAGGCTCCCTATATCCTGCCGGAGAAAACCATGCTGATCCAAAGAAGTCAAAAGAAGAATTCCAATTGTCTCCTCTCTCTCATTCCAGCCAGCAAAATGAATCTGCTCCAAAACATGATCAAAAAGGCTTTGCTGTTCCGTCTGATTCTCAAAAACAAAATCAGGTGCGGTGGAAAGACGTGGTCTTTTCACCACCCGTTTCTCTGGAGAAGGTAGAGGATGCTCCAGTCGGATGAGAGGATTTCTCTCCGCCTCCTCAAGAAGTTTTTCCCGAAGTTCGGGCAAAGGAAGCGTCAGTATCTCCATTTGCTGGACAAGGAGAGGTGTCAATATTTGCCTTTGATCCTGAATAAGCTGCTGTTTCATCTTTTCCTCTACAAAAAGTATGCCATATTTTTTGTTTTTTTGCAAGTCTATGAGAGAAAATTCTTTTATTTAGTTTCTTTGGAAAATGAGAGAAAAGAACAGAGCATCAATATGTGGTGTTTTTGAGTTTTTTCTTTGATCAAACTCTGCTTCTCTTCCTAAAAGAAAAGAAAGGAAAAACCCCTTATTCTGCAGGAGAGACACAATCAACAGAAAAACCATGTCGTCTCAAACCCACTCTTCTCCCTTTTCACGCTTTCTGAATGTATAACCCATTCCCCTCCCAGATAAAACATCTATTCACATCTATATACACGAAAAACCAATACCTTTTTCACCAAAAATTCACTAAAAATTCATACCCACTTCAAAATACTCTTCTACCATAATAATAGAATCTTTTCTCAAAAGGAGGAAAAAGATGAAAAGACTCGTATGGCTTATTCTTTTGGTAATTGGTCATCTATGGGGATACACGCTTCCAGAACTCCCTGCCAGGATCAGTCCTGTGAAGAATGTAATTATCCTCATTCCTGATGGTATGAGTATGGGCGGATATACCCTGGCTCGCTGGTATCGTGGTGGAAAGTCTCTTGCCATGGACGATATGGCTTGTGGACTTGTTCGCACCTACAATTCAGACACTCCCATAGCCGATTCTGCTCCAGCCGGTACAGCGTATGCCTGTGGAGTCAAAACTGTCACCAAAAATATTGGTGTCATGCCTGCCAAAGCCGGAATGCCAGGAGTACCAGCCATCGTGCCCGGTGAGGAAAACCGACCTATTGCTAATGTATTTGAAGCCGCAAGGCTTGCAGGAAAAGCTACAGGACTCGTTTTCACCTGTGAAGTCCCTCATGCCACACCAGCCACTTATTCCGCCCATTCTACAGACAGAAAACTCTATGATGAGATCTTAGAGCAGCAGGTATATACCGGCCTTGACGTGGTTCTCGGTGGTGGATGGCAATTTCTCCTCGCCAGCGTCAGAAAAGACAAAGAAGACCTCCTTTCTGTGGTCCAGAAAAACTACTTCTATCTCACCAATCGAAAACAACTTCTCTCCCTGACTGGCCAGAAAAAAGTATGGGGAATGTTTGCTCCAAAAGCCATGTCCTATGATATAGACAGAGACAAAGAGAACGAACCTTCCCTTGCCGAAATGACAGCCAAGGCAATTGAAATTCTCTCTTCCAACCCCCGCGGCTTCGTCCTCATGGTAGAGGGCAGCAAAATCGACTGGGCTTCCCATGCCAATGATCCGGTAGGACTTATCCACGATATTTTAGCCTTCGACGATGCCGTTCGCGTAGCCAAAGAATTTGCCCAAAAAAACAAAGATACTGTGGTCATGGTGATAAGCGATCACGGAAATGGAGGAATAACCATCGGTTCGTATGATACCTCAGAAAACTATGATAAAGTACCTCTCGACGATTTTCTCCAGTTTATTAGAGCAGCTAAACGCAGTGGAGAAGGTCTGGAAAAACTACTCTCTATCAAATCTACCCCCGATCAAATACGAAATACTGTAGCCTTCTATTATGGTATTTTTGATCTCACAGATGAGGAAGTGAAAGCCATTCAGAATGCTTACACCAATGCCTCTCCTAACCTCAATTATGTGGTTGGAAAGATGATAAGCAAACGCTCTTACATCGGCTGGACCACTCATGGCCATACTGGTGAGGATCTACCAATTTTCATCTACTCTCCAAAGAAAGATCATCCAACTGGAACAATCGAAAACACCCAGATTGCTGTATTGACAGCTGCCTATCTCGGTGTAGACCTCAAGAGAACCACAGAAAGACTTTTTGTGGAAGCTATTCCAGAATTCCAGAAGAAAGGGGCCACTGTAGAAACTGACACAAGCGATACCGAAAACCCTCTCCTTGTTGTCAAAAAAGAGAAGACTGTGTTAAAGATCCCTGCCAACAAAAATATTGCCCTGGTAAACGACAAAGTAACCCCTCTCCCTGGAGTGAATGTGTATATCAACAAGAAGTGGTACGTAAGTCAAGATGCCATAGACCTTATCAAATAAAAGTACCCCACTTCAAAAAACCCGGTTTCTCCCCAGCATGCCATGCTGGGGAGAAACTTCTTTCACCTCAAGAACCAAACTTCCTGAGCTGGAAGATCATATCCCGGTTTCCACTTCTCTCACAAAAAAAACCATATAAAGCCCTGCATAAAAACAAAAGTCTTTTCACCCAAGACACAAAAAAGAAAAAACACTCCCTTCATTTATCTCCTTTTGATTTGATTTTTTTCCCATTTTTCCCTATGCTATATTCAATAGGAAAAAACAAGAGGTTTTCATGAAACAACTCACCCTCATCATAACAATTTTGGGCATTGTAGTTAGTTGTAGCAGGACAACCAGAGGTGAAAGTATACCTTCTTTAGACACAGGAAAAGAGTCCACAAAACAACAATCTGAAATCTTTGAAGCCAAACTTGCTGATACCACTCTCGGAGAAGTGGAGAGATCCTATCTTCAGTTTCGTCTTTTTTTAAATGGCAAATTCTCTTTTATTTCCCTTCATCCTACTCTCTCCTTTGCCTTTTCCAATGAATTTGTAAATAACCTCTGGGATAGTAGTGCTTACCGATCTGCCTATCTCTCTTATATCACTCTCACCAATATCTTTACTAATAACATCGACAAAGGCTTTTTATTAGGCCGTGCAGGTATTGCCGCTTTCAAAGCCAGACAATATTCCATTGCCATCCAGATGCTTCAGCAGGCCTTTGCCTATCATATCACCGATGAAACTGTCTATTACTATGGTCTCTGGTACTGGTATATCAAAAAAGACAAAACGAAAGCCAGAGAAATCCTCTCCCGTCTCAGACCAGAAAGGTTAGGTATCAACCCCCAGCAATGGAAGAGTTTTCTCTCAGAAAGTACGTCCGTTCCTCAAGATGACTTTTCTCTCCTCAAGTCTTCTGATACTACCAACCAAGCAAATGGATTTTTGCTCTGGCTTGAAAAGTACGAGAAAACTGGAGAACCCTTCTGGAAATATGAAGCTCCTCTTCCCCCTTATATCCCCCCATCAGGATCTATCGGATATTACCTCACCGCCCAGGATCCTCAATTTCCCCGTATGACCCGAGACTGGCCCATGCCTTTTTCTATCAGACAGGGAAAACCCGGCCAGAATAGATATGCCTTGTTCCTCGAAGAACCTCTGGAAGAGGATAACTTTCTCTTCCTCTACGCTCAACCCGTAGACTTTCCCTGGCAATCAGGTTATAGAGGTATTTCTTCCATCTTTCCCAGGACAGCCTACACCAACGCTTTCTTTGTATATGCCACCGCTTTCCGCGAAACCAATGGAAAAATAACAAACATTGGTATTCAAACCATACCAATACCCACAAGGTACTTTCTCTCTTGCAAGAGAATATACCGAAACGAAAACTGGCACTATGTTATTGTAGGATTCCAAAACCCTGACAAGCTCAACATCATTGTATTTGATCCATTTTCCAGAGAACTTTCTCACATAGAAGCCTCCCTTCGAGAAATACAAAAAATCTACTACATTCGCCATCCCCTCTCCAACCAATGGAAATGGATCGGTATCGGCAAAAGCCTTCATCTTTTGGAAGAAAAACCTCTTTCACCATAGTCTTTTTAACTTTCTTCTCCGTCGTACAAGAAATTTCTTTTTTATGAAAACCGGATTTCATATACCTTTCTCCATTTTTTATTTCCCTTCACCCCACCCCAACATCCATCCCACAAAATCTCTCTTTTTTCAAAAAATACCCATAGAAATTCCTCTAAGAGTTGCATTTTTCTTGAAGCCGTGGTATGATAACATGTGATTGCATGGTTTCGTTCACAAAAAGAGGAAATATCATGACAACCCAAGAAAAACTCTCCATCCTTGCCGGTGCAGCACGTTATGATGCCTCATGTGCCAGTTCTGGCAGTGAAAGATACGCTGATCATGGCTTTGGTGCGACACACAAAAGCGGCATCTGCCATAGCTGGTCAGATGACGGTCGGTGTATCTCCCTTATCAAAGTACTTCTCACCAACATATGCATCTATGATTGTGCCTATTGTATCAACCGACGTTCCAATACCATACCAAGGGCTATTTTCACTCCCAATGAACTGGTCCATATCACTGTAGAATTCTACAAGCGAAACTACATTGAAGGCCTTTTTTTGAGTTCTGGTGTATTTCAGAGCCCGGATACCACCATGGCACTTATGCTTGAAGTGGTCAAAAAACTTCGTCAAGACCATGGGTTTTATGGATACATTCATATGAAAGCCATTCCCGGGGCAAGCACCGTTCTTCTTGATGAAGCAGGAAAATATGTAGACAGGCTCAGTGCCAACATTGAACTCCCCTCGGAACACTCTCTCAAAACCCTGGCCCCAGACAAAGAAGGCAAAAAGGTTTTCTCAGTGATGAGATACATCGAGGATCAACGTCACACACTCCTTACCGACAGAAAAAAAGGCAAAAAAGCCCCTCTCTATGTCCCAGCCGGCCAATCCACCCAGGTAATTATCGGAGCTACACCGGATAGTGACAAACAAATCCTGAAACTCTCCCATTTCCTCTATACTAAATTCGGTCTTAAACGCGTCTACTACTCCGCCTACACCCCTGTCAATGCGGATAAACGTCTCCCTTCCCTGACCACGATACCCCCCCTCAAAAGGGAGCATCGTCTCTATCAGGCTGACTGGCTTTTGCGATTTTATCATTTTGAAGTCGATGAACTCTTTGACCGTTCTCCATCACTTGATGAACGTTTTGATCCCAAAACATGGTGGGCTCTCACCCACAGGGAGATGTTTCCCATCGAAATCACTACAGCTGATTATGAATCTCTTTTGCGTGTCCCTGGTATCGGAGTAAAATCAGCCAAACGCATCATTTCCGCACGAAAATATGGAAGTCTCTCCTTTGATTCCCTGAAAAAAATAGGTGTGGTCATGAAACGGGCTCAGTTTTTTATCACCTGCCATGGAATCTCCTGTGCCCCCTTTGATCTTAACTCAGCTCGATTGGAAGATTTCCTCGCTTCTGCAGAAAATCCACCCCAAGAACCCACCCTTTTCTCGGAAAGCTTCTGAAACGCTCTCTCTTTCCATTTTTTCTGTTGTTTTTTCTCCTCTTCCTCTTTAGAGTTCTTGGTGTAGCAAAAGCTGGACAAGCTCATCATACGTCGAAACAAGAGAGAGCGCCTGCCTCACATGCCTGGCATGAGAAAAGCCATGAACCATCGCAAGAAGAGTAGCCCTGATCGGCACAAGAGAAGTCTTTCTGGTAACCGCAAGATACAGAGAAGCATAATCAAGAATCATCTCTTTTATCTCTTCGGTAGAAGGCTCCTCATAGGTTCCTGTAAGAAGATACTGCTGAATCTGACGAAAAATATAGGGAGAACCGAGGGCATACCGCCCGATCATAACCCCATCCACCTTCGTTTGACGCTTTCTTTCAACAGCTTTTTCTGGACTGGTAATATCTCCATTCCCGATAAGAACTCCACTATATATTTGACGAATCTCTCTGATACCCTCCCAATCCGCCACCCCCGAATAAAACTGCACTGCATACCGCCCATGCACTGTGATAGCATCCACCCCTGCCTCAGCAAGAGCAGGAATAAACTCTTGCCAGAGAGGGCTTTCTACTCCTAAACGAACTTTGGCTGTGGCCATAGCCCCTGCATCCTTGATAGCCCGAATAATATTAGCCATAGCACGAGGAAAACGCAAGAGAGCAGAACCAGCCCCTGTTTTCACCACTTTTCTGACAGGACAACCAAAATTGACATCAATCAAACGCACAGAAGTACAAGTAAGAATTTTTCGAACCACGGTATACCACTTGGAATAATCCTCTCTCCCAAAAAGTTGCACCCACGGAGAAGGTTCATCCCATACATCAAGAAGTGCCCATGTTTTCTTCTGATCCCGATAAAGCCCCTCAAGACTGATCATCTCACTGACGACAAAACCCGCCCCCCACCTTCTCATCCAATCTCGATAAGCCCTATGAGAAAAACCAGCAAGAGGTGCCGAGCCAGCCCACAGGGGGAAATTCACATCACCGATACGAAGAGTGAGTTGGTCCACTTTCTACTCCTTACTATCACCAGACTTTTCAAACACACTCTTTTCTTTACTCTCTCTCCTTCACGGCATATACCTCAAAGGTATCCCCCAGACGAAGCCTTTTTTGAAGATTTTGCCAGAAAGCAGTAGAAGGAAGCCCCACTCTCTCTGGATGAAGTCCAAATATTTCCTCATGAACCACACGAAAACCCCACCTCTTCAAAAGAGTATATATACCTTTGAGAGAAGGCTCTGTGCAGTGCTCAACAGGCCGACGAACCAGGTACTCACGAGAACGAAACCGAGCAAACGCCCCATACCCATTAGGAAGCCCCAGAGCCAGACACCCTCCAGATCGCAGTTTTTGTACAACAGTTTCCATAAAACCTTCAACATTCATCATATGCTCAAGAGTAAACCAAGCCGTTACCACATCAACGCCTTCTTCTACCAACTCAAGAGAACGATACACAGGATACCCAAACCGATCGTGAATATAACGAATAGAAGCCTCGTGAATCTCCACCCCGATCACTTCATACCCCGACTGATGAGCCTCATCAAGAAAAAAACCATATGCAGCCCCCACATCCACTAACATTCCAGAAGGAACGTGTTTACGGATTTCCTTCAACCGGCGAAGGGCATACCCACGAATCATGGGCTCATCC
>JBKBIS010000062.1:0-8073 GCA_046294145.1 Brevinematales bacterium
AGCTATTCCCTGGATTATTGCTGGCTGGATGAAGTTGAGGGTAAATGCCCTGTCTGTGGAGGGAGATATTGATGTGCAATCTTTGACTCAGAATCCTGTTGAGGATGTGGGTGGTATGGGATCTGGTTTTTTTGATCCGGGCTATGGACTTTGGAGTCCTATTTTTCCTTTGTGAATTACGAGGGGTTTTACCATCATGGTAAAACCCCTCGGGATTATCCCGGGAGGTTAACCTTCGAAGAGGATATATTGTCTATTTCTTATAGAGATGAAACAGATGGTGAATGTTGTGTTGTCTGGAGAAAGGAAGATGTTGTTTTGGCTGAGGGTTCAAAATCAGAGAAGACGATTTTTCTTTTTCAGGAAGGTCAAAAGGGAAGTTTTGTTTTTTCTGTGAACTAAAAGGGGCTTGATAAAATTTTGACTGTTTTTGGAAAAGGAGAAAGAGAAGGTTCTTTTTCTTCTTTTTTTGTTGGGGTAGGGATTTTTGGTTTTTGTTTTTTGGTCTTCCTTATTGTTATTAACAGAAGTGTGGATTATTTTTGCAGGGGAAGACTCTGGAAAAGAGAAAAATACCAGAAAAACTTGAGTTTGGTGTTTCATTTTTTATGAAGATCAAAAGGGCATCAGGGAAGCTTCAGAGATTTGTTTTGCGTCAACTTTCTTGTGATTTTCCTTCTGTTTTTGTGGTGCAGGCTTCTTTCGAGAATGCTTTTGCTACGCTCTGGGGAGATATCTTGGTAAGTGAAAATATGCTTCGGGATCTTCTTATCGCTGATGAGCTGGTGGCTTTTCTTTAATCATGAAGAGGGGCTCTCAAGTATCACCATCCTTTGAAAATGTTTCTGAGAAAAATATAAGGATCGTTCTTTTGCTAATGTTTTACAGGTGGAAGTGATATCCTATACTTAATATTGAAAACAAGGGAAGGGATGATGGTCTTGCAGTATAATAGGGATTTTGAAAATTTCTTTTTGCCTTTGTTCTTTTTTCTGTGTATATTGAAAACGAGGTGTTTAAAAAAGTAAGATTTTTTGAATGGAGGAAATTATGAGGTTTTCACTTTCTGAATGGCAAAAAAGGGTTTTTTATGGAGGGGAAACAGAGCCTCCTTTTGAGAATGAGTACTGGAATAATAAGCATCCGGGGCTTTATGTAGATCCTGTTTCTGGTGAGGTTTTGTTTTCTTCTTTAGATAAGTTTGATTCTGGAACGGGATGGCCAAGCTTCTCAAAGCCTGTTCATCCTGAGCTTCTTGAGTTTGTTGAGGATTTTTCTCACGGTATGCATAGAGTTGAGGTGAAAACAAAGCATACGAAGGGGCATCTTGGGCATGTTTTTGAGGACGGTCCTCTTCCCACGGGGATGAGATTCTGTATAAATTCGGCTTCGCTTCGTTTCATTCCTGTTGAAGATGTGATAGCAGAGGGGTATATTGACTACTGGCCGTTGTTTTCTTCTCTTCCACTTCCTTTTGATCAGATTATACTTGGTGCTGGATGTTTCTGGGGAGTGGAGGCTTATTTCAAACAACTGGAGGGTGTTCTTTCTACCACGGTGGGGTATAGTGGAGGCGAGTCCATGTGGCCAACGTATGAGGATGTCTGTACAGGAGAAACAGGACATGTAGAAACGGTTCTTGTCCGTTTTGATCCGAAAGTGCTTTCTCTCGATAGCGTCCTGGGGCATTTCTTTTTCATTCATGATCCGGAAAGTAAAGATAGACAAGGTCCTGATGTAGGAAGTCAGTATCGTTCTGCTATTTTTTATATCAAAGAGGATCAGTTCCTCATTATTGAAAGGTGGCTGGAAAGGCTTTTGAGGGAAGGAAAACACCCTGTCACAGAGATTTCTTTGGCAAAAAATTTTTATCCCGCAGAGTCATATCACCAGGATTATTTGGAAAAGAATCCTGGTGGGTATTGCCATATTAATCTCAAAAAGCGCTGGCAAGGGTAAAACTTGAAACATTTCTGTTTTTGGTGTATAATAATCTCTCTTGCCACCGTAGCTCAGTCGGTAGAGCAACTGATTCGTAATCAGTGGGCCAGCGGTTCAATCCCGCTCGGTGGCTTCTGGCTGTCCGAAAGGACAGCCTTTTTTTACAATATGTTTTTTTTACTCAGGATCTGTTCGATGGTATTCCATATCTCGGTAATAACGGAATTGGCAACTAATCTGCCTTCAGGGGTGAGAATGAGTTTGTCTTGATCTATGTAGCAATAAGAAGATAGTAATTGCAGGGTGGACATGAATTGTGACTCATTTTTTTTGTTTATCCATTCTCGAATGATATTCATATCTATACCATCGCTTGTGCGAAGAGCCAGCATGAGTTTTTCTATCATGGTTGTTTTGGGGTCGATGTTTTCTGTATATCCATAGGGAAATTTTTTTTCTTTGAGAGCATTTTCGTAAAAACAAAGATCTACTGTATTGTTGTATCGAAAGTTTTTCCAGGAGAGGAAGCCACTTGCCCCAATACCAAGGCCTATATAGGGTTCATACTTCCAGTAGAGAGTATTATGAATGGCGCGGTTTTTTGTACCAAGAGCGAAGTTGGAAATCTCATACCATTCATAGAATTGAGAGAGTTGCCCGGCAATGTCTAAATATTGCTGGGCCTGAAAATCTGGATCTGGTATGTGAAAAGCTTTTCTTTTTGCAAGTCCTGCCAGGGTACTTCCTTCTTCACATGAGAGAAGATAAAGAGAAAGGTGGGAAGGAAGATGTTTTTCTATCCAGGAAAGAAGAGAGGATGTATTGAGTTCCGGGATACCTACAATGAAGTCCACATTGAGTTTGGAAAAACCAGCATCCTTTATCATATTGTAGGTGGTTTCTGGATCAAAAGGGGAACGAGAAAGGAAACGGAGAATTTCTGGTTGAATGGATTGAAATCCAAGGCTGATTCTGTCAAATCCAAGATCTTTCCAGAGGGTGAGGGAACCTTTTGTTACATGTTCCGGATTAACCTCAATGGTTCTTTCCTGAGTTTCAAGAGTAAAAAGAGAGGAAATTCCTTCTATGAGTCGGTGAAAGAGGGAGGACGAGAGAAGAGAGGGAGTGCCACCTCCGAGATAGAGGGTATGAAAGGCAAGATGTCCGTAGGTTTGTTTATAGAGATATGCTTCTTGAAGAAGAAGATCAATGTAATGGCTTGCTCTTTCTTCATCATAAGGTATACCGCTGGCAAAATGACAGTAAATACACTTTTTCTGGCAGAAGGGAATGTGAATGTAGAGCCCGGTCATGACTACTTCAAAAGGGTATCTACCCAGTGGGCAATATCGTCTTTGCCTTCACGGAGTTGTTTCACAAGTAGGATGGCAGAAATATTGGCTTGATATGTCTTGAGTACATTGGTAGTGAGAACGGTTTCTAAAACCGTGAGAAACGAAAGGAAATCCGGAGCCCACCATCCAGCATGGTGCTTGAGAGCGAAAAGGAGATTTTTTCTTTCCGTCATATAGGTAGAATAGTCAGTGGCGAGGAGGGGTTTTCCGAGAAGCATGGATTCAAAAAGAATAGAGGGGCCGGCTTTTCCTACGACAATATCAGCGGTATGCATGAGTTCGTGCATGTTTTCAACAAATTCAAATACTCGTACTGGATAAGGAGAGGTTCTTGCTAGAGAGATCATCCTTTCATAGAGGGTTTTGTTTCGTCCACATACTACCAGCCAGTTGAATGGCATGTGCCGCTCGATGATACGAGGAATAAAGTCGTAGGCTTTTCCGATACCTTCTCCACCGTATACAACGAGAAGTGTCTGATAGGATGGATTAAGTTTATAACGTTCAAAAAGGATCTCTCGGGCAGGGAGGGTGTCATAAAATTTTCTTTCAATTGGGAATGGCATACGGACAATTTGAGAGGGTTTTATACCACGTCTGAGAAGTCCTTTTTCTACTTCATCGCTGGGGGCAAAGAGATAGTCGGCTCTTTTTTCGCACCACCAGGAAAAGGGAGAAAAGGGATCAGTGATTACACCTACCACTGGACAGGTGATTTTTTTCTTGCGTCTGGCTATAGCTGCGATGGTGATAGCAAAAAAATGAGTGGACAGGATGAGATCGGGTTTGACAGAAGCATAATACTCTATGCCCTTTTTGAGAAGACCGGGCATAAAAAGGGGAAGGTAAAGCCTGGAAATAGGGTGGAAAAGTTCCATAAGTGTCATGGAAAGATCAGCCATCCATCGGTGGGCAAGAGAATATCTCCAGTACTTTCTCATAAACTCATGTTCTTTGATGGCACCGCTTGCCTCTGAAAGTTCTACAATGGTGATTTTATACTTTCCCGGATAACACGCTTCAATGCCATCTCGTATAGCTTTGGCGGTAGCAAGATGACCGGCACCAGCTTCTACAATGGGCATAAGAATGGTTTTCATAAGTTCTCCTTTAGGTTTTTTTCTCCTCTGGTAGGACAAGATCCCTGAGAAAGGCTGCGTTTTCTTCTGGTATGGAAGGGTTAATAAACATCCCCGATCCTAACTCAAAGCCGGCACTTCTGGTTAATCTTGGGACAATCGTGATGTACCAGTGGAAGAAAGCGGTGTGGCTATATCCTTGGGGAGCAGAACGCACAATATAGTTGTAATCCGGATCATTCAGACCATAGTAAAGTTTTTGAAGGACATACCGGAGGGCAACGGAAAGATCGGCCAATTCTTCTTCTGTGGTATAGAGAAAACTTGATTTGTGTTTTCTTGGGAAAATCCATATAGCAAAGGGGGAAAAGGCGGCGTAAGGCACAAAGGCAACGAAATATTCACTTTCGTACACAATTCGCTTGCCCTCTGTAAGTTCAGTTTCCAGCATGGTGCAAAAGATACAACTTCGATGTTCTTCGTGATAGCGTATGGATTCATTCATTCGTGCCATGACATCTCGTGGGATAACCGGGAGAGCTATAATTTGAGAGTGTGGATGAACAAGGGAAGCACCGGCTCGACTTCCATGATTACGAAAAAGTATTACTGATTCCACATAAGAAAAACTCATTAAATGAGCCATGCGTTTTTGATACATTCTTAAAATGTGGTAAACGTGAGATGGTTCATAAAGAGCTACGGTGAGGTTATGCTGTGGGTGTTCGATAAGAACTTCATGATGACCGATCCCATCCATGGAACGGAAAAATCCTGTTGTATTGACAGAAAAGCCATCTTCTGGGGGAAGCAGGGCAGGATATTTGTTTGGGATAACTCGAATTTGCCATTTTCCATTGATTTCCATGGCATCAAGAGTAATATCGTTTCCAGTTTTTGTTTCGTTTCCCGGACAAAAAGGACAGTTTTCGTCGTAAGGGGGATAGGCTGATTCACAATTCAGTTTTTCTTCGCGAAGTTGATCAGGACGTTTACTTCTTTCTGTAGAGATTATTACCCATTCTTTCAAAAGAATGTTTTGCCGAAGTTCTGGCATACCTACCACCTTGCTTTTATAATAGTTTTATTGTAAAGAAGGAAGCGAAAAAGTCAAGAGAAAGACAAACTGTCTCTTTTTTCCTGATCAAACAGGTGGAAAAGGAATACAAGAAAAAGCCACCTCTTTTCAAGAGGTGGCTTTTGCGGAGGGAGAGGGATTCGAACCCCCGGAGCCTCGTCGGCTCAACGGTTTTCAAGACCGCCTCCTTCGACCGCTCGGACATCCCTCCTTTTTGAGGTACATATTATACACCGAAAACCATAAAAAATCAAGCCAACTTTGTTTTTGTTTTTACCCCAAAAGCAATCAACAGACAATTGATAAGTGCCATTATCCCCCCAAACCAGAAGGGAAGGGGTTGCCAGAGGCTATAAAGAAAACCTGCAATAATACTGGCAGGAAGAAGGGTTATTCCTACAATCATGTTGTAAAATCCAATGGCAGTGGCTACAGAATTTTTTGGAGCAAGATCTGACACAAAGGCTTTTTCAGCTCCTTCAGTGAGGGCGTAATATACCCCATAAAGAAGCCACAGTACCCATATTGCCCAGCTGGTGTTATGAGGGATGAGTCCAAACCCGAGATAGACAATTCCATAGAGAGTGTATCCACTGACAAGAACCCTTTTTCTGCCAATTTTATCAGAGAGTGATCCTAGTGGCATCGCCAGTATGGTGGTTGTCAGGTTGAAGGCAAGGTACATGAGAGTGACCATGCCGAGGCTTGTTCCTAAATCCTGGGAACGAAGAAGTAAAAACTGGTTGGAGGAATTTCCGAGGGTGAAGAAAAATTGTGCCAAAAAGAAGATGCGCAAACTGGGGGTATATTCTTTTAGGGAAAGACGAGGAACTTCAGATCCGTTTTTTTCAATAGAGGGTTCCTTGGTGAAAAAGAGGAAAATCACTCCAACAAACGCTGGTATAAGAGAAAGGGCAAAAATGGGATAGAATGCCGATGGTTTAGCATAGCGATCCACATCTTTGAAGACAAAAGTGATAAGAAGAAAACTTAATAGCGTGCCTACAAAGGCTCCTGCGAAATCCATGCTCCGTTGAAGTCCGAAGGCTTTGCCCTTGATTGATGGATCAACGGAATTTGCGATTAAGGCATCTCGGGGGGCAGTGCGAATGCCCTTTCCTATTCTATCCAGAATTCTTGCTGCAAATACAGTAAACCAATAAGGGACGAAAAAAAGAATTTTTGCTAAAGCGGAAAAACTATACCCGGCAATGGTGAGGCCTTTTCTTTTTCCGATTTTGTCAGAAATGTATCCTGAGAAGAGCTTTAAAATACTGGCGGTAGATTCAGCCAGACCTTCAATGATACCGAGGATTGGACCGATGAGAGAGGTCTGTGTTTTGAGAATAGAACTGACAAATGCCTGGATAAGAGGATAAATCATTTCTGTAGAAACATCTGTGAAAAATGAAGTAAATCCCGCCAGCCAGACATTTTTGTGAAGTTTTGGTCTTGAAGAAGGCATACTTGACTCCTTTTTTTAGGTATATTTTACGCTAATAAAAGACTTTTTTCAAAAAAAATCCCTTGCTTTTTTTCTAAAACGTGATATAATTGAATATATTGCGAAATGGGAGTCACCCTATGAAGAATAATTATTCTGTGGTTACCCAGCTTATGATGAGAAATCCTCGTGCGGCGGCTGATATGGCTCTTGCCTTTTTTCTGCAGCAGGTTGGTTTTCGTACTACCTACAGGCGAAGGGATGGATATGCTACTGAAATGCCCCTCATCACTTTTCGTATCACACCATTGTGTAATCTTCATTGTATCATGTGTGGCCAACGGGGGCTTACCGGTACTTTTAAAGATGAGGTGGCTGTCAAAGAGAAGGACAATATCGTGCCTATAGAGGTTTATAAAAAACTTACTGATCGTGTGGCCAGAAAGACCAAGGTTTTCTATATCTGGGGTGGAGAACCTATGCTTTATCCTAACTTCATGGAATTGGCTGAGTATATGGCACGAAATATTCCACTCTTTACTGTAAACACCAATGGAACTCTTCTTGCACCCCATGCCAGAGAGATTGTTCGGGATAAGTGGTCTGGTTTTTTTATCTCTCTTGATGGTTTTGAAGAAACAAACGATGCCATTCGTGGGAAAGGATCTTATCAAAGGGTTATGGAAAGTATTCAGGCTATTAACGAAGAGAAAAAACGCCAGAAAGCTACTCTTCCCCATGTGGGTATTGTTACCACAATAAGCAATATGAACTACAAATACCTTGACAAACTTGTTGAGGCTACCAGGGATATGGGACTTGCCTGGCATATTGTTAATCTTGGCACATACACCAATACTACCATTGGGCAGGAGCATGAGCGCTATTTGCAGGAGAAATTGGGGATTACTCCCTATTATTGGAGGGGTTTTGCCAATGGATGTAATGAGGGTATAGATGGAAAAGAATTTGCAGAAATCTTAGCCAGAGCCCATTCGATTAAAACAGATCATCCTTTGATTACTGTGCCTGTTATCAGACCTTCTAAAATTGGTGAATACTATACCAACCTTGATCGTCTTGTCCGCGATAAATGTACAGCTCCCTGGTTTTCTGTCAATATCAACTATAACGGAGATGTTCATTTCTGTGCTGACTATCCGGATTATATACTGG
>JBKBIS010000063.1:0-8048 GCA_046294145.1 Brevinematales bacterium
CCAGGTGTATCAATAATATTGATCTTGATATCTTTCCAGAAACAGGTTGTAGACGCACTGGTAATCGTAATACCCCGCTCCTTTTCCTGAACCATCCAGTCCATTTCAGCCGCACCCTCATGCACCTCACCAATCTTGTGCGTTTTTCCCGTATAATAGAGGATACGCTCGGTAGTCGTCGTCTTACCTGCATCAATGTGGGCAGCAATACCAATATTACGAACCTTATCAAGCGGATAAATCTTTTCCGAAGCCATACCCACTCCTTACCAGCGATAATGAGCAAAGGCCCTGTTTGCCTCTGCCATCTTGATGGTATCTTCTTTCTTCTTCACACAAGAACCAGTATTGTTGTAAGCATCAAAAAGCTCGCCCCCAAGCTTTTCTGCCATAGAATGACCCTTTCTTTTCTGAGAAAGCGTCACGAGCCAGCGAAAGGTCAGAGCAATCTGTCTCTCAGGACGCACTTCTACAGGCACCTGATAGGTAGCTCCCCCAACACGACGAGACCTCACCTCAAGAGGCGGCTTAATATTTTCAAGAGCCTTCTCGAAAGCCTCAAGAGCAGGCAGCTTTGTCTTTTCAGCAAGATAATCCATGGCTCCATAAACAATTTTCTGAGCGATAGCCTTCTTCCCATCTCTCATAACGCGATTGATAAACTTGGCCACAAGGACACTTTTATACTTTGGATCTGGAGCAATAGATCGAACCAGTGTCGTCTTTTTCCTTCTCGGCATACTTCACCCTCTCTTACGATTTTGGCTTTTTGGCACCATACTTGGAGCGACTTGTATAACGCTTCTCCACTCCAAGCGCATCCAGGGTACCACGAATAATATGATAACGCACACCAGGGAGGTCTTTCACACGCCCTCCTCGCACAAGCACAACAGAGTGCTCTTGAAGGTTGTGTCCAATCCCCGGGATATACGCTGTCACTTCTATCCCATTGCTGAGACGGACTCTCGCAATCTTACGCAAAGCGGAGTTCGGCTTCTTCGGTGTCATAGTCGTCACCTTCACGCAAACCCCTCTCTTCTGAGGATTCCCCTCAAGAGCGGGGGATTTACTCTTGTAGAGCACCTTTTGTCTGCCCTTGCGCACCAATTGATTGATCGTTGGCATACCAAATATCTCCTTGTCCTTTTTTCAGGAAATTAAAGTGAAAAATATTATACACCAAAAAAATCTATTTGTCAAGCAAAGGAAGACCTCCAGCACAGAAAAGAAAAAATTTTTTTAACTTTTTTCAATACAGTTTCTTTCGCTTTTCCTTTGACAGAAAATCTTCCCTTTCTTTATAATAGAGACTCATCAAAACCAATGGAGAAATCATGGAAAAATATCGACAGAGGGGCGTTTCCCCTACCAAAGAGGATGTTCATGCCGCGCTTAAAGGACTTGACGAGGGTGCTTTTCCCGGAAGTTTCTGCAAAATCCTTCAGAGTCCTTTTGAGAAAGATACTTATATTCTCATGCATGCCGATGGAAGCGGCACCAAGTCAAGTATTGCTTATCTCATGGCTCAGGAAACCCATGACAATCGCTGGTATACTGGTCTTGCCCAGGACGCAGCTGTCATGAATACAGATGATATGGCCTGTGTAGGAGCCCTTGGTCCATTTCTCTTTTCCAACACCATTGGAAGAAACGCACATCGTATCCCGGGTGAAACCATCAAAGCCATTATTCATGGATATGAGAACTTTTTTGCCTCTCTTCAACCCTATAAAATTTTTTGTACTATGAGTGGTGGAGAAACAGCAGATGTAGGAGACCTGGTACAAACCCTCATCATTGACGCCACAGCAGTGACCACATTGAAAGAAGCCGATATTATTACCATGCGCATGCAACCCGGAGATGTTATTGTCGGCTTTTCCTCAACAGGACAGGCTATATACGAAGACAAGCCCAACTCAGGGATTGCATCAAATGGCCTCACCCTGGCAAAACATCAACTTCTCTCTCATGAATATGCCACTCGTTATCCAGAAAGCTACTCTCCCACTGTACCCCAAGATCTGGTTTATCAAGGCCCATATCTGCTTGAGGACCCCCTGCCTGAAAGTGATTTTACCATCGGGGAAGCCCTCCTTTCGCCCACCCGCACCTATCTTCCTCTTATCAAAGAGATTCTTCTTTCCTTTCGTGAACACATCCACGGCATTGTGCACTGTACCGGTGGAGGACAGGCCAAATGCAAAAACTTCGGTCATGGCCTTCGCTACATAAAGGATAATCTTTTTCCCGTTCCCCCTCTCTTCAAAGCCATACAAAAAACGGGGGTCGAATGGAAAGAGATGTACCAGGTCTTCAATATGGGACACAGAATAGAGTTTTATATCCCTCAGGAATTGGCTCCTGCTCTTCTTTCCTTAGGAGAAAAATATCATATCGAAGGAAGAATCATTGGAAGAATTGAAGCCTGTTCCTCAGAAAAAAATGAGGTTATTCTTCTCACCCCTTATGGAAACTTCCTTTACCAATAGCAACTTTCTAGTTCAAAAGATACCTTTTGCGCAGTTTCATAGACGTGAAAACATACAAAAATAAATCATAGCTAGTGGCTTTACTTCTTGAGAGAGAACAATCCCCCTCTCTAGGGAAAAAAGTACAAAATACCGAAAAGAATATTTTCCTCAACCCTATAACAAAGTGCTCGCCTCTCTTAACACCAAAAACACGCTCTTGCAGATTGTGTAAAAAACGTTCTTGGCGGACTTTTTAAAAAAATTTTCTTATTGGTTAGTCACTTGAGCCTGCACCCGATCCACAAGGGCTTTGTACTCCTGAGTTGGAGAAAGTCGATATGCCTTCTGATACCACTTGAGTGCATCAACATAGTTTTTAACACCCTCATAACACTCCCCAAGCAAACGATAGGCAAAGGGAACATTGATTTTTGCCGATTTTTCTCCATAATAAAGAGCCGCAAAAAGAGCCGTTTCAGCACTATAATAATTCTTAAGCAAAAGATGCGTATTGCCCAACTTGAGGTAGACCACTGGATTAGTCGGAGCCTCCTTCAGAGCATACTGATACGAAATAAGCGCCTTGGAATAATCAGAAAGCTCCATATAATCATCCCCCATCCAGAGATAATAGTTAAGATTTCCCCCGATGTTTTGAATGGCTTTGATGAGAATCTTGAGATGATCCTGAATTCTCTTCTGGGCCCGGTAATAGTCTAAGAGCCGATTGTAGGCATTTCTATCAGTAGGATTGGCTTGAATAGCCTGCAAAAGTCGCTCTTCACCCATTATACCAGAAGCAGGTCTGGGAGATGGAGAAACATTTACTTCTGGTACCTGTACAGGTTGAGATACCTGATAGGAAGACTCTGTCGGTTCCTGTGAAACCATTGGCTGTTCAGTAGCACCACCTTCTACTTCCTGTCCCCACAATCCCACTCTCCCAACCAAAAAGAAAAAAAACAAAAACCCTACGTTTATAATCTTCTTTGCCATATTCTCTCCTTTTCTGCCAAAAAATAGCATAACGAAAAAAGAAAGTTTTTTCAAGTTTTGCCGCAAGAGCATCTCGCCCCCCTGTCATAATGAGAAACTCACGAATACCTCTGTCCTTTTGCTAACCATCTACACCAAAGAATACCTTGAGCACCCATCCCAAACAAAAGGAAAACGTCGCTACTCCAAGACTTACAAGACTCATCTCAAAAAATCGCTGTTTGAAAGCCAGATCCCTGGCCACAGAGATGTAATAGTTAAACAAGCCTATAATACCTATAACCACAAGAATCATCACTCCCAGACTGAGAAAACTATTATTCAACAACAGATAGGGCAGAATCATCAAAAACACAGTGAATATATAAGCACTTCCGGTATAGAAAGCGGCCTTCAATGGAAGCTTTTCACCCTCAGTCTTTGAAGCCAAATAATTAGATGCCGCCATAGAAAAAGCCGCCGATACCCCTGTAACAAGACCAGCAATAGAAATAAGTTTGGTATCCCTCAAGGCCAGCGTAAACCCGGCAAGAGCTCCTGTCAGTTCCACAAGGGCATCGTTTAACCCCAGAACAATAGAACCCACATATCGCAACTTCTCTTCATCAAGCATACAGAGAAGTTCCTTTTCATGCATTTCCTCTTCTGCTGCCATTTTCCCTGCCTCTGGAAATAGTGCTGCAAGTTTTGCATAACGTTTTGAACCTGTACCTTCATTTCTTTCCATTAACTTCAAAACAAATGTCATTCCCAATATATTTGCCAAAAGAATTCTGAAAAATACTTTTATTCTCTTCGGGCTAACCTCTATCCCTGTCTTGTTTTGCCAATACAAGGCATGACATCGCTCTGCCTCAGCTATTTGAGAAAGTATAGAAGCATTCTTTTCATCTACCATGGCAGCAAGCCTCTTGTATACCAGGTACTCTGTTATTTCATTTCTCTGGACATCCAACAAAATCCTGTAATCCTTGTTTTCCATAGCTTTTTCCTCTTCTTTGAACTCAAACTTATAATAAAGCTCCTTCACGAAAAAATCAACCCTATCCAGCAAATAGAGAAATAAGGATTTTGTAGTCTTCTCCTTTTTTTCAAAACACCCCATACAACTCATTGACTAAAAAAATAAACACTTTTTCAACAAAAGAGAAGACCATCCATCATATCCTTTATTCTCTACAAAACGCAAGAAGTTGATTTTTTATCTCTTTTCTCCTTAAACTAATAGACACTTTTTAAAGGAGTAAAATTTGAAAGAGAAAAGTCCCTATTGTGTCTTTCGTGCTCACCCATGGCATGGAGTAAATATTGGAGAAGAGTTTCCCTATGTGGTGTCTACCTATATTGAACTTGTACCTTCTGACACCGTGAAATACGAATTAGACAAGGAAAGTGGCATGCTCAAAGTAGATAGGCCTCAACTTTATTCCAGTATACCTCCCATGCTATATGGCTTTATTCCCCAAACCCTCTGTGGAGAAAAAACAGCTGCTCTTTGTCAGGAAAAAACAGGTCGATCAGAGATTGTTGGAGATATGGATCCCCTCGATATTTGTGTCCTCTCAGAAAAAGCTCTCTTTCACGGAGATATTCTCCTCCACGCTCGCCCCATCGGTGGAATTCGCATGATAGACCACGGAGAAGCTGATGACAAGATAATAGCCGTTATGGTAAAAGATGCTGTGTACGAGATGTACAAAGATATCAACGATCTCCCCCCCCTTCTTTTAGACCGTATCGTTCATTATTTTCTCACCTACAAAAACGCCCCGGACAATGAAGACAACCACTGCGAAATTACCCATGTGTATGGATTAAAGGAGGCTCATGATGTCATCCAGCGTGCTCATGAGGATTACTTTACCCTCTATGGAAAAGATATCCAGCAAGCCCGATCATCTGGTAGGTTAGTATGAAGCGATGGCTCAATCTTTCACTTGAAGAATTGCGCGCTCTCATGGAAGAAATAAATCAACCAGCCCACCGGGCCAATCAGATATGGACGTGGGTATGGACAAAGTTTATCACCGATGTTCAAAAAATGACGGACCTCCCCCAGAAGTGGCGAGATGAACTCCAGAACAATCTTGTGCTTCTACCTCTTCGTCTCATAGACAGCCTCGAAGAAGAAGAGAGTGTCAAGCTTCTTTTTGAAACCTTGGATGGACATCATATAGAGGCAGTCATCCTCAAACAGGATGAAGCCACAGAAAAAACCGAGGATCCCAAAAAACGCCTTACACTCTGTATATCCTCCCAGGCAGGATGTCCACTTGGATGTGTCTTTTGTGCCACGGGAAAACTGGGTTTTGCTCGCAATTTAGAAGTAGATGAAATCCTGGGGCAGGTAATTCTTGCAGAAGAATTTATCCTTGATCACCCAGGACTCTTTGGACTATCTTTAAGCTCAAGCAAAAAAATCTCCAACATTGTTTTCATGGGAATGGGAGAACCTTTTCTCAACTGGGAAAATGTCCAGAAAGCCATTCGAACTCTCACCCATCCGAAAGGTTATAATCTCGGTTACCGTCATATCACTCTTTCCACCGCTGGTATTATCGAAGGCATTCGAGCATTCACCTCCTGGAATCAACCTGTTCGATTGGCTGTTTCGCTGCACTCTCCCTTCCGTATGGGAAGAGAACGTCTCATGCCAGTAGCCAGAACCAATCCTCTTGATGAACTCATAGAAACCCTCAAAGAATATCAGAACTCCACAGGAAGAAGAATCACCTTTGAATACATCCTCATTTCTGGTATCAATGACCGAAGAGAAGACGCCGAGGGTTTACGCAAGCTTCTTCTCCCTTTCAAATACCTTCTTAATATCATTCCTTACAATCCTGTAGAAGGTATTGATCTGGAAACACCCTCCCACGGAAGAGTAAAAACCTTTCTGCTCTTTTTGAGAGAAGCTGGTATACATGCTACCCTGAGAAAAAGTCGAGGAAGAAAAATTGCTGCTGGATGTGGCCAACTAGGGCTTCTCTGGAAAGATCGAAAAATGAGCCTGTAGCCATGTCAAGCCGTGTGGAGTTTATCGCCTCACAAAAAGGAAGACTTGACAAAGTTGTAGCCGAGTATCTCCAACAACACGGCTATTCTCTTACAAGAAGTGGTCTGAAATCACAGGACATTCCTATCACCGTCAATAATCAGAGAGAAAAACTGAGCCATGAAGTCCAGATGGGGGATTGCATCACTGTCGAAATTCCTGACCCAAAGCCAATGGAATTGAAACCACAACCCGTGGCTTTCTCTGTGGTTTATCAGGATGAACACATTGCCGTAATCAACAAACCCTATGGGGTAGTGGTTCATCCATCCAAAGGTCATGAAGAAGGCACACTTGTTCATGGCCTTCTCTATCATCTTGGTGATCATCTCTCTTCAATTGGAGGCAAAGAACGTCCCGGCATTGTCCACCGACTTGACAAAGATACCACAGGACTCCTCATTGTGGCTCTCACGGATATCGCCCACCACCGTCTTGTAGAAGATTTCAAGACACATCGTATTCACAAGATCGATTATGCTATAGTAAAAGGACATCCCCCTCAGAGCGGGATCATTGATGCCCCTATTGGCCGTTGCAATACCAATAGAAAAAAAATGGCTGTCGTCTCCATAGGAAAGCCAGCCCTCTCAGAATATCGAGTCCTGGAATATCTCAAAAACCACGCCCTTGTCCAGGTAAGAATTTATACAGGAAGAACCCATCAGATTCGTGTGCACATGGCTCATATTGGTCATCCTATAGCAGGAGATCCTTTATACTCACGCCACGCTCATCAATACCATCTTCCTGGACTGGCACTCTGTGCCAAAGAACTTTCCTTTGTCCATCCTGTAAGCGGTAAAGAAATGCATTTTGTCATTGATCTCCCTGAGGAAATGAGCATCTTGAAAGAAAGGCTTTCTCACTAATCGCAAGCCCTTCTCGCTTCCTCCAACAAAAAACTCCATTCAGAGATCTTTTTACCCTTTTCATTGACAAAATAAAAAAAAAGTAGTTATACTATTTAAGAAAAAAGGACATATATGCCGATAGTATATATGACGTTCAATGGGGAGGATAGAAGATGAGAGAAAGCCTCTACAGGTACGAGATTGTCGGCCGAAAAAACGAAAATACTCTTCTTCTGAAACTAGAGGATGGACGTGAGATTCAGGTCAAGCAATTAGCAAAGGTTGATGACAATCATGCTCTTTTCAATACACATGGAATGTACTACAAAGAATTTCCCAGTGATTTTTCGAAGGTTCGAGCCTATACATCGTATATTATTCAATATGCTCCAGATCTTTACAAAGAGGTCAATCTTCTTGAACAACAGATCAGTGAACTGGTCAAAAATGGAATTGAACACGGAAACAAAATGGACCCCAACAAAAAGATCAAGGTATGGTTTGATTTCAACAAAAGAGCCAAGGTGATTGTAGAAGATGAAGGGAACGGATTTACTTTGATGAATGAATGGAATCAATTTGCTATTGATAGAACTATTTGTTTGGTGAGCCAGGATTTTGAGCACTTTACTGATCTGATAACTTGGAAAAAACCTGAATCTACTA
>JBKBIS010000064.1:0-8011 GCA_046294145.1 Brevinematales bacterium
GGATGTGCTTGTTCATGCTCTGATAGATGCGCTTGTTGGGCCTGTGGCCCATACTGATGTGGGGACGCTTTTCCCTGATACGGATGAGTGCTATAGAGGGGCAAGAAGCCTTGATCTTCTTCGTGAGGTGAAGAACAGGATACTTAAGGATGTAAAAATCCACAATATTGATATGGTCATTATCCTTGATGGTCCGAAACTTTCTCCTTATCGGGATAGCATTCGAGAGAATATAGCAAAAACGCTGGGTATACCCGTTGATGTGGTCAGTCTCAAAGCCAAGACTTCGGAGCATACGGCACTGGATCGGATTGTTTGTCATGTAGTGGCTCTGTTAGAAAAAGAGAAAGAGAAGGAGTAGTCTATGTTTGGTAAAAAGAAAGAAAAACCAAAGCCGCAAACGTTCAAAGAAAAGGTTCTCTACAATCTGAGAGAGATTGCTGAAGCCTATGTGATTGTTCTTATTCTGCGGATTTTTCTTTTAGAAGCCTATCAGATTCCTACCCAGTCTATGGTACCCAATCTGTTGGTAGGGGATATTTTCATGGTGTCAAAACTGGGAATGGGGTCCTATGTTCCTCTTCTTCATGGGAAGATACCGGGTCTTCGTCATCCAAGACGCAACGATATAGTAGTATTTATCTCACCGGCATGGAATTCACCAGGTATCTGGGGAGAGGTGGTTTCGCTTTTTAGTTTGTCTCTCATCAATATTGACAATACTTATGATAATCCCAAGAATCTTGTGAAGCGTGTGGTGGGCGAACCAGGGGATAGAATAGCTATGAGCAATGCTCAATTGTTGTTAAATGGAATGCCTGTACCTACCTCTTTTGTGGTTATGAAAAATGAAAAGGTGATGGGCCCTCATAAGGAAATCTCGTATTATGATTTCAATGTTTATGAAGAAAATGTGGGAGGAAAAAAGCGGATTGTTCAGCATTTAGTGGGCAGGTATTTTCTTTCCCATATTCCTTCGTATCCTGAGGCTATGAGACTCCTTGGAGATGATGGAGTGGTAACCAATTTTGATGGTTATAGAGCTCTTCTTCTTTGGTATTTTCCTGAGGTGTATATTCCCAGAAAGGGTGATATACTGGATCTTACAAAAACAAAGGGTTATGAAAAGTATCTTTATCGTCTTCTTGTAGAGCGGGAGTCGAAAGAGAAGGTTGATATCCGCGATGGTCGATTCTACTTGAAGGGAGTAGAACTTACCAGGTGGGTGGTGCGTGATGATTATTATTTTTGTATGGGAGATAATCGTGATCTGAGTGAGGATGGGCGGTATTTTGGGCTTGTTCCCAGACGAAATATCTTTGGGCAACCGCTTCTCAGGTATTTTCCCTTTACTCGTATAGGGGTGTGGAAATTTAACGAGTCATCCCGTTCGATTATAAATCGAGAGCTCTAAGTTTGGTGTATAGGGGTGTGATACATAAGAGTAGCCCATGGTCAATTCTGACCATGGGCTTTTTTTGATTGACTTTTTCTTTTTTCTTCCTATAATGAAGGTAAACAAGAATCATGTGGGTGTCTCATGGAAAAAGAGTCAAGACCTGTTCGGCTTCTTTTGGTGGAGGATGAGGGAATTATTGCTCTGGCTCAAAAAAAAAGAGCTTGAGCGTTTTGGCTATGAGGTGGAGTTAGCTTTCCAGGCCGAGGAGGGAATAATCAAAGCTACTACACTGAATCCCCTTGATTTGATTCTTATGGATCTGGATCTGGGAGAGGGAAAGGATGGGGCTCTCGTGGCAAAAGACATTCTGACCAGACGGGAGATTCCTATTGTTTTTCTCTCTTCTCATGTAGAACCGGAGGTAGTAGAGAGAACAGAATCTATTACTTCTTACGGTTATGTGGTGAAAAGTTCGGGGAGTATGGTTTTGCATACTTCTATCAAGATGGCACTTCGTCTTTTTGAGTCTCGCCAGCGTGAGCGTGAAAGGACAAAAGAGCTTGAGATTATCACTGAGAGACTGCGCATCAATGAAGATAGATTATCCAAGACTATGCTTGCCATCAATGATGGTATCTGGGATTAGAATCTTCTCACCAATGAGGTGTACTATTCGCCACGATATTATACTATGTCTGGTTATGAGGTGGATGAGTTTCCCCATAGACCAGAGGAGTTTTTCTCTCGGGTGCATCCTGATGATGTTCTTCGAGTGCAAAAGGAGGTGGAAAAGCATCTCAATGGGGAGGTGGAGAGATTCGTCCTTGAATTTCGTTTTCGACGTAAAGACAATTCATGGCAGTGGATTTTGGCCAGAGGGTATATTGTTGAGCGAGATGAGGGGGGAAAACCTGTTCGTTTTTTGGGGACGCATGCGGATATTTCGGATCGTAAATGGGCTGAACAGGTTCTTCTTGAGTATAAAAATCGCTATGAGGCCATAATAAGCCAGTCTTTTTGATGGAATAGGGCTTTTTTCATCTGAGGGGAAGGTGATCGAATGGAATAAGAAGATGGCTGAGATTACCGGGATTTCGCGAGAAGAGGCTCTGGGTAGGTATGTCTGGGAAGTGATGGTAAGGGTGGCTCCTTCGGAGATACGAAGTCCTTCTTTGTATCACCAGTTAAAGGATGGTTTTATGCCACTTATATATGGTCAGGAAAGGGAGTGGGAGGGAAAGTTGCGAGAGCAAAAGATAGAGAGTATAGATGGAGTGATTCGCTTTGTACAGACTATTTCATTTCGGGGCCAGAGTGGGGAGGAATCATTTCTTTTTACAATTATGAGGGATATTACTCAGAGTAAACAAGCAGAACAGAAAATAAGAGAAAGTGAAGAGCGTTTTCGTAATCGGGCCGATTCGACTCCTATTGCTATACTTATCTATCAGCATGATAGGTGGATTTATGCCAATCGTGCGGCGGAGGTTATTTCTGGTTATAGTCGGGATGAGATTCTCAAGATGAATTTCTGGGACATTGTGCATCCTGAGGATAGGGAAATGGTTATGGAAATAGGAAAACGTCGGCAGCATGGGGATAATGTTTTGCGAACTTATGAAGTACGTATTATTCGGAAAGATGGTTCTCTTCATTGGGTCTTTGTTTATGGAACTGGACTTGTGGTTGAGGGGGAACCGGCAGGTCTTTTGTCAGTTATGGATATCACAGAAAGAAAAGATGTAGAAAAACGGTTGCATGAGGCGCTGGAGGAGAGAGAGGCACTTCTTGAGGCTCTTCCGGATCTTCTTTTTATTCTTGATGGAGAGGGTAGGATTCTTGATTTTCGTGCGCCAGATACGAGAGAGGGGCATCTGCCTGGAGAGTATGTTCCTAGAAAGAGGGTAGGAGAGGTTTTTCCCGGGGAGATAGGGGAACAGTTTCTTTATGCCATAAAAGAGGCTCTGGAATGGGGGAAGGGTTCTGTGTTTTCCTATAGTTTGACAATAGGAGACAGAGAACGTTTCTTCGAAGCTTGGTGTTCAAAAATAGATGAAAACCGAGTCTTGGGAGTGGTGAGGGATATTACCGATAGAAAAGAAATGGAAGAGAGGCTCAGAGAGAGTGAGAAGACCTATCGTAATCTTTTCCAGAATTCTCCTGTTGGGCTCTTTCGTTCTCGTGTTTCTGATGGGCTTATTCTTGAATGTAATGATCAGCTTGCTAAACTTTTCGGGTATGAAAAACGAGAGGATGTGGTTGGAAAGTTCGTCTCTTCTCGGAACTATGTGGATATTTCGGTGAGACAAAGGATGCTTGAAATGATTCAGAAGAACGGTGAAGTTAAAAATTATGAGGTTCTTTATAGAAAAAGGGATGGAACTACCTTTTGGGCAAGGTATTCGGCGCGTCTTTATCCTGAAAAAGGCTGGATAGAGGGAGTTTTTGAGGATGTAACAGAGGAGAAGCGAGCTGAAGAGGAACTGAGGCGTCAAATCCGAGAGAAGGAGCTTATCCTGAGAGAAGCCCATCATCGTATCAAAAATAATATTACGTCTATTATAAGCCTTCTCAGGATTGCAAGAGGATGCTGTTACAAGTCCTGAAGCGAAGTCTATCCTTCAGGATGCTATCAGTCGGGTGGAAAGTATGAGGGTGATGTATGATAAGCTTCTTCTTGTTTCTGATACAAGTATCCTTTCGGTCAAGGTGTATCTTGAAGAGCTTCTGGAGGCTATTCTCAGTATCTTTCCTGACAGAGGAAGGATAGCGCTCTCGGTAGCTATAGAGGATTTTCCTTTGGATGTAAAAAGGCTTTTCCCTTTGGGGATTATTGTCAATGAACTGATCACCAATGCAGCCAAGTACGCCTTTCAGGGCAGAGAGAAGGGAAATGTTGAGGTGAGGCTTGAAAAGAAAGAGGGGGTGGTTATTCTGAGTATTCAGGATGATGGGATTGATTCCACTCAAAAGGACAGGATGAAGCAAAAAAGATTTCCTGCCAAAATCTAAGAAAAGAGAAAAAAAAGTAAGTACTCTGAAGAGAAGACTTTCTTCAGAGTATTTTCATGAGTCTCCCTTCCAGCTAAAAAAGAAGCAACAAGAAGGTCAACGATCTCCGAAGACCTATACTTCGGCTGATTCTCTGGACAAAAGAAGGTTATTTCTCTCCCAAAAAGGAAGAGAAATCTCTCTAGGCGTTTGAGAGCATTTCACATTTGCCTTGAAAGACAACACCGTCTTCCATCTTCAGTTTGGGAGTTTTGATGTCCCCAAAAACTTTGGCTGTTTCAAAGAGTTCGAGACGTTTGCGAGCATGGATATTCCCATGAATCTCCCCGCCTACAATAACCTCATCGCAGGTGATATCTCCCTTGATTTTGGCGTTTGGTCCGATAACGAGGAGTCCTTGAGCGTCGATTTTTCCTTCGTAATCTCCATCAATTCGAAGAGAGGTCTTGAAACGCATGGTTCCAGACCATTGGGAAGTATTGCTGAGGCGTGTAATAGTAGGATAATCTCGATAACGATCAATATTGGGGGCCATAGTTCCTCCTTATTTTTATTTATTTTTGTGGTTATTTTGTGGTCATGACAAAAACTCCATCCCAATCAGGGGGAGGAGGATTTTTAATAAAATAATCACACCTTTCTATATAAAGCTGAGAAGGTCCATCATCCGGAACGATTTCAAGGCACTTCTGGAAGTATGTTTTGGCTTCAGCAAAGGATCGGCTTCTATAGAGATCCAGACCTTTATTGTAATATTTGAGAAGTTCCATTTTTTCTGGTGAAATCATGGTTGTCCTCCTTCGGGCTTTTTATCTTTCTTGAGAACATGTTTTAGATCTTCAACAGGGAGAGAGCTGGCGGCTGCGGCCTTGTTGGCTGCCTGAATCTCTTCATAGACTTCCTTGCGGAAGATTTTGACGTTCTTTGGAGCAATAATACCAATCTTTACCTGGTCTTGTTTTATGCCTACAATTTTTATTTCAATTGTGTCATCGATGATGATGGATTCTTCTTCCCTCCTCGATAGAACAAGCACGAAAGTCCTCCCTTTATGTGTGTGTGGGTGTAAGTTCTTTGGAAAACAGGGGTACTTTGGTTCCATAAGAGTTGTTCATAGATATCCCCTGAATAGCAATTTTTTTTGTAGCATTGATCACAATTGGCCCCAAAAGGTTCATAGTCATTTTGTGTATGTCTTCGGGAATGTTCACAATAGCAAGGTCTATCACTTCATCGTTAGGACCGACCTCTAAAAGTCCCCAGTCAATTTCATCAAGCACAAGCTTGTAGTCTTCCTGAAAAAGCCTTGGGTTTACCACTACAAAGGCCAATTCGGGCTCTTCAGCTGACTGAAGCCAGTAAAAATTTGGCAAGTCTCCCATTTCAATGAGATAATACTTGGTGAGCCCCTCAAATCCGAGGATTTCTCTTTTGAAGGTAATCATCGATGAGGGATCAACCTGAATCTCACCGTAAGCCTTGGTTTTGATGGTTTCCACAGGGACCTCCCTTTTCCTCTTATACTTTAACTGGAAATAAAAAATTTCTCAAGAAAATGAAGGTTTTTTTTGCATATACCTTCCTGTTTAGCGCAAAAAGTCTAATAATGTCTTTGGAAGAATTCTTGCACCGATATTGAGAGCAACATCATGGGAGAATTCAAGCATTTTCAGTCTGGTAATAGTGCGTGGAATATCGGTGGCTACGGCATTGTCCTTGGCTTCGGTGATGTATGCCTCGTCAGCCAGGAAGCGCTCGTTGATGATATCCAGGCGTGAGGAAACACTTCCTAGATTGGCTCTATATCGTAAGAGGTTTTCCAGGGATTGATCAATACCAGCTATTGCCGTTCCTCCTATCTGGTGAATATTGTCATTCAAGAGAGCCTTCCGAAATTCAATGAGTACATCGAAGATACTTCCTGTATAAACACGTGCAGCAGGGGAGTAGTTATAGGGTGGATACATTCCATTATCTACAAGACCGAGGTCTTGTAGAACACTACCACCTTCCATGTCATACATGACAATTTGGTGAGGGCTGGTAGTTTCAATAGCAAAGAAACTTGATCCAGCCTGTGTCTGTATAGTAGCCTTTACCGCAAGTCCGGCTCCATTGATTTTGTTGGCTATAGTTTCAATATTATCTCCTGAACGGATCTGGATCTCATGGCCATCAATAACAATCTTGGAATCTCTTGGGGCAGTATATCCAGAGACAGAAATGGTGGAGTAGATTCCCATATCCTGTGCCCAGAATATCTGGTTGCCGGGTTGGGACATGGTAATTTTGATAGAACGTTCTACTTCTAAAAGTTGAGCCTGAGAGTTTCCAATATAACGCACATCTTCGAGGAACTCAATGCCGGTTTGTTCGTTGATGCGGTATTGAGCCTTGAAGGGGGTATCAAAAACCATAGTCCCCCCAAAGAGAGCTTCTCCTTTGTAATAACTGTTGGCCTGAGCAAGGATCTCTCTAGTGAGTTGATCAACCTCAACGGCGATTTTTTCTCTCTCTTCCTTTGTGTATACACCGTTTGCTGCCTGAACAGCCAATTCCCTTAGCCTCTGAAGAATCTGGGTAACGGTATCAAGAGAGGAATCAATGGTTTTGAGTTTGGATTGGGCAAAGCTGATTTGAGACTTGTAAACAGACATTTCCTTAAGACGACTATCATAGTCCATGAAGTTTACGCTTGCCACGGGATCATCAGATGGCAGATTAACTCGCATACCGGACGCCAGCTGGCGTTCTACGCTTTGCATTTCGGTTTGTCTTCTATGCAGGTTATAATCAAAATCCTGTTTCATGTATCCCTGGGTAACTCTTCCTAACATAAACTACCTCCTTGTTATGCCCCCATCCTGAGGATGGTTTCTATCATTCTATCCACAGTGGTTACCATGCGAGCAGAGGCATTGTAGCCGTGTTGAAACATAAGAAGCTTGGAGAGTTCTTCATCTACATTGACACCACTAATTTGTTCTCTGAGATTGAGGAGACTAGTAACTACGGCTTCATTTTTCTCTTTGCTGATACGAGCGGATTCTGACCGTGTACCAAAATCTCCAATGATGGATTTGAAATAGTCACCAAACGTGGCCTGACGTTCTATCATAATAGGCTTGTGTCGGAGTTCAGCTATAGCAAGGGCTATTCTGTTATCTCCTGTTCCACTGATGCGGTCAGGGCTTCCATCACCATCCATGTCAATTCCACCGGCAGCAGCGATGTTATCCGGATTGTACACCAATTGGTCATTGATGGCCATCCAGAAGGAGGGATTTTCTTTCGGGGTGAAACCTATCTGTTCCCTGGGAACGTTGAGAGCCACAATGCCCCCGGGATTCTGGTAGTCAAAAGCCCCTGCCGGGCCACTTTGTGCGAGAAGGCCAGCAATCCCCACTAAGAGATTGCCAGAGTCTTCAAGGTGGCGGATAACAAACTCTGGGTGTTGATCAGAAATAGGAAAACGTGCTCGAAATCCCAGCTGCCCTTTGTGGTTCAGGTAAGCCACGACTCCAGCGTCGGATTTGTTTATGCGATCGATGATGTCTTTGATGGTATCATTGGGGTTGTAGGTGACAAGTACATCAGGAC
>JBKBIS010000065.1:0-7994 GCA_046294145.1 Brevinematales bacterium
CCTGCACCCCTCTCACTTCGAGAAATCATGGTAACCGCCTCACCTATCAACCAGGCACCGGAGATTATCCGCTTCGATGTGAGTCAAGAAGAAGCAAAACTCCTGTTCTCATGGACAGTAAGAGATCCCAATCAAGATGACCTCATGTATACCATTTTCCTGAAACGAAAAAGCGGCTGGATTCCCCTCTTTTCCTCCTCTCTTACAAACTCCTCTCTTGAGTTCCCAGCCCGTATGCTCCCAGAAGGCAATTATTCTTTCCTTCTTTCTGTAGATGATAGCCCTTCCAACCCCCCATCCGTTGTCCTTTCCTCAAGCCGAGAAAGTGGTTTTGTGACCATCGATCACACCCCACCACAGATAAGAAACGTCAAAGCCTCCCTGATGAAAAACCGCCTCCAATGCGAATGGAGTGTCTTTGACGCCCATGGCATTGCCCGCGTGTGGTATAGCATCTCTCCTATGGAATGGAAACCCATTCTCCCAGAAGACGGTCTATACGACAGCCAGGAAGAAAAATTCATTCTTTCACTTGAAAACTACACAGGGGCATACATTCAAATCAAATGTCAGGATGCCAATGGCAATGAAAGTGTCTATGGACAATGGATTCTCCCCTAAAAATCCTTCCAAACAATTTGCAAAAAAAAATTCTCATCATTACAATGTAAACAAACACCAAAAAAAGTAAATTTATTTTTGCATAAAGGAGGATATATGCGAAAACTCTTCTTTCTTCTCATGGCAGGTATTTTAATGGCAGGCTGTGTGTCAAAAACAAGTAAAAAAATTGTAGTAGCTACCGATGCTACATGGCCCCCAATGGAATTTGTTAACGAAAATAAAAATATTGTCGGTTTTGACATAGATCTCATCAAAGCCATCGCTGAAAAAGCCGGCTTTGAAGTAGAAATCCGAAATACCGCGTGGGATGGTATCTTTGCGGGACTTGCCAACGGTTCATACGATGCGGTTATCTCTTCTGTTACCATTACCGAAGAACGAAAACAACAGATGGATTTCTCTGAACCTTACATCAATGCCGGTCAGGTGATTGTGGTTAAGAAAGGAACACAAGGTACCCAACTCAGCGATTTTGAAGGAAGAAAAATGGGTGGTCAGATTGGAACCACTGGCGTGATGGAAATCCAGAAAAATCCCAAAATTACCCTCAAAACCTATGACGAAATCGGGCTTGCTATTGAAGACCTCTATCTTGGAAGAATTGATGGAGTCGTTGTCGATAAACCAACAGCAGCCAGTTTTGTGCTTCAAAATCCAAAATACAAAGATGTCCTCACCATTGTGGGAGAACCTTTCACACAAGAATACTATGGCATTGCAGTCCGCAAAGGCAACAAGAAAGTCCTTGATCTCATTAACAAAGGCCTTGCAGAGGTGAAGAAGAGCGGTATTGACAAGGAGCTTGAGAAAAAATGGCTTCGCTAAAAAGTCGTATCTCTGATGCTATTCTCATTCCAGGCGAATCCTCGCTTCAAAGGATCGCCTGGAATGTAGCCTTCTGGGGAGCTCTAACTACTCTTGTTCTTCTTCCCATGGTAAAACCTATTCCCTACCGGGAGATTATTTCCTTTTTCCCTGATGGATTGTGGGTTACTTTTCAGGTAACTCTCCTCTCTATTGCCTTTGCTCTTCTTTTAGGTATACTTACCGTTCTGGCACGTATGTCTCGTTTCCCCGTATTCAATCTGATAGCCTCCCTCTATACAGAGGTCATCCGGGGTATTCCTCTTTTAGTACAGATTTTCTATATCTATTATGTGATAGCCCGTCTTATTCAGTTACCACCCATTGTTTCAGCTGTCATGGGAATGGCTATCTGTTATGGTGCCTATATCGCCGAAATTCTCCGTGGAGGCATACAATCCATACCCAGAGGACAGATGGAAGCTGCGATTGCCTTAGGACTTTCCCGATGGCAAGCTATCCGCCTTGTAGTTCTTCCCCAAACACTCAAGGTAGTTCTCCCCCCGATCGGAAACGAGTTTATCGCTCTTTTGAAGGACTCTTCCCTTGTGTCTATTATCGCTGTTATTGATATCTTCCGCCGTGCACGAGAATACGCCTCTGTAAAATACTTTTACTTTGAAAGCTATACCATGGTTGCCCTGGTGTATCTTGTCCTTACCCTTTTCTTTTCCCGTCTTGTAAATATCCTTGAAAAGAGGCTCCATCATGGCCGATAGGATCCGTATCCGTAACGTATCCAAATTCTTTGGAAATTTTCAGGCCCTTACCGATGTCTCTCTTACGGTCAAAGAAGGGGAAGTGGTAATGATTATTGGTCCGTCTGGTAGCGGCAAATCCACCCTTCTCCGCTGTGTAAACCGTCTTGAGACAGTGGACAGAGGTGAAATATGGATAGACAACGAGGAGGTCACCAACCCCAGAGTTGATATCAGGAAAATTCGCGAAGAAGCCGGTATGGTTTTCCAATCTTTCAATCTGTTTCCTCACCTTACCGCTTTAGAAAACATTACCCTTGCCCCCATTCATGTACTAAAAGAAAGCAAAACATCAGCTGAAGCAAGAGCCTATGCCCTCCTTGAACGCGTAGGACTCAAAGATAAAGCGAAAAGCTACCCATCCCAGCTTTCTGGAGGCCAACAACAACGGGTGGCCATTGCCAGAGCACTGGCCATGAAGCCAAAGGTCATGCTCTTTGATGAGCCCACCTCTGCCCTTGATCCAGAAATGGTCGGAGAGGTACTTCTTGTCATCCGGGATCTGGCCAATGAAGGAATGACCATGATGATTGTCACCCATGAAATGGGATTCGCCAGAGAAGTAGGGGACCGCGTTGTTTTCATGGATGAAGGGAAAATCATCGAAGAAAACGAACCCGACCAACTTTTTGATAACCCAAAACAAAAACGGACTCAGGACTTTCTTAGCAAAGTTCTATAAGGAGGGAATATGCCAAAAATGAAAATCAGTGGTCAAACCCAAGGACGCCTTGTTTTTGCCTACGACATTCGCGAAGGTCACATCAACTACCAGACCCTTCTCCCTGCGCTCAATAAACTTCTTGCCAAAATGGGTTACAAGCAAGAAGCCACACCGAAAGATCTTGAAGAAATCATTGGCGAAATTCTCTATCAAACCAACGAAAAGGTTTTTATGAATCTCGAACAGCTCTTTACCGAAGGGAAATTTACCCACTCTAACATCGAAGAGCTTCTTATAGAAGCCATCAAAACAGTCATGAAAGAGAAAGAATAAGACTAAAAGGGGGGAAACAATGAAAGCAAAGGCTTTCTTCGTTTTTTTTCTATGCTTTTTTTCTCTTCATTGGGGATTTTTGACTCGTATCTCCTTCAAGCAACTTTCTCCAAAACTTCAGTATATTGTTACCGAAATCGAACAACCAAGAAATAGAAATAACCAGATTTTTCTCCTAGATTTTATCATTCAAAGTAATGATCCCCTCAAAAACGAAGTTCTCAAGGATATTGTCATGTACGACATCAGGGGAGCAGACATCTATGGAAATTCCCGCCTCTTTTCGGTAGAAACCCGCATCCATGCTCTTACCAATATTCAATATACTACCAACGATGGCTACATGATATGGTACATTTTAAAATTTGACAAAAGCTATGAAGTAAGAAAATGGGCTGCACGAATGGCAAAAAATATTAAAGAAGAAAATTTCATCAAAGGAGTTTCTTACCTTCTTAATTATGACTACTACATTCAAAATTTTCGCTATGACGATCCCAAAATGCAAAAAATAGACGAAATCGTCCTCGAGATAACAAAAAGCCTTGGAGAATGTGGTTCTCCCAGGGCTGTTCCAATTCTTCTTCAGATTGTCCATATTCAGAATCATCTTCCACAAACCATTGAAGCCGCCTGGACATCCCTCGAAAAGATACCATTCCCCAATCCAGCTTATCCATACTTCATTCTTTCACTCAAGGATAGTTTGAAAAATAAGCCAGAACAGGTACCTTCCTCCCAAAGAGATCAGGTTGATAGAGTGGTTAAAACACTCACAGAGTTTATAACAAACAACTTTGAAAGAAATGTCTTCACTCAAGAAGACCTTGATATAGCTACAGGAGAACGAAAAGACGCTGAACAAAAATCCCGCACCTATCCAGGAAAATAAGAGAAAATCCCTTGACACTCCTTTCCCATTGTCTTATACTATAGAGAAAGTTTTCCCTCTGGCCATTTTCTCCACAGGAGGCCCCTATGATTGAACGATTTTGTATTCAGAGTTCTTCTCTCTGTCCTTCGCCAGAAGGGAATATCTACTATTACTACAACGTGGATAGTGAAGAAAAAGAATTCATCCAGAAAACCTTCGATATAGATGAACACTCTCTGGCTTCAGCTCTTGATGTAGATGAGGTGGCTCGATTTGAGTTTGAGGAAAGTGATTACACCATCATCTGGAAATCTCCTACGCCACTTATCCTGGCAGATATTTCTTCTCTCAATATTATGTCCATCGGTTTTTTCGTGAGAAAAGAAAAGCTCATCATTATATCCAATAAAAAACTTCCCAACCTTCCCACGAAATCTCCTCTTCATCTGGAAACACTTACCGATGTCATCTTCTTTTTTCAGTTCCATATCATCCGCAATTTTACGGAACATCTCAAAATCATCAAACTCATGTCCAGAGAGATTCAAGAAAAAATCAATACTTCCATGCAAAATGAATATCTGCTTCAGATGTTTCACCTCAGTGAAATCCTTATTTTTTATCTTGAAGCCCTCAATGGCAATCAGAAATCCCTTACCAAGTTTCAGAACTACCTTTTTGTCAAGGCTATCCCCTCTAATGAAGATTTCCTCGGAGATCTTCTCATCGAAACAGAACAAGCCGCAAAACAAGCAGAAATCTACTCTGAAGTATTTGCCTCTCTTATGGATGCCAGAGCCAGCATTATTAACAACAATATGAACGTACTTATCAAAAATCTTACCATTATCAATATCATTTTTCTTCCGCTTAATCTCATTGCCGGCATTGGGGGAATGTCAGAATACTCTGCCCTCACACAGGGAATACCCTGGCCGATTTCCTACGGTCTTTTCTGTCTAGCCATGGTGGTTATTGGTTGGCTCACCTATCGATTTGTTACCCGCCTGGAAGAAAAGCAAAAAAAATAATCTCACTCCACTTCTCTTCCCCGTATACCTGAACATTATCCTACCAGAAGCCCCACCAACCATCGAGCCACAAAGGCCACCATCCATGCTACCACAAAGCCATAGAAAATAGCAAAGAAAGTCCATTTCCAGGACCTGGTTTCTGCACGAAGAGTAGCCACAGTAGCCGCACAGGGAATATATAAAAGCACAAAAACCATATACGCCACCATAGTGGGAACACTCATCATACGGGATAAAAGCACAGAAAGACCTTCTTCTCCACCACCATAAAGAACACCGAGAGTAGATATCACAATTTCCTTGGCAAAAAAGCCATTTACCAGAGCTACGGTCATCTTCCAATCAAAACCCAGGGGGGTAAAAATCCACGCAAAAGATTTCCCTATAATTCCAATAAGTGAATCTGCTGAACCAGGTTCCACTCCCCAGGGAAGAACAGACAAGATCCACAACACAAGGGAAAAAACAAGAAGAATACTACCAGCCCGTACAAGATATTCCTTACTTCTCAGCCAGGTATTGCTCCAGAGATTAAGCAGAGCAGGCATTCTGTAAACAGGCAATTCCATAATAAGTCCCTCAGAATGTTCCTTGAGAAGGGTTTTATTCAACCACCAGGCCGTAGCTATAGCCACACCTATTCCTATCAGATACAAAAGAAAAACCATAATCCATCCCTCATTGCCAAAAAAAGCCGCCGCAAAAAGAGTAAAAACCGGCATACGTGCCGAACAGGAAAAAAATGGTATCATCATCATTGTCTTGAGCTTATCTCCCCGGTTATCTAACATACGAGTCGACATCAGAGCAGGAACTGAACACCCGAACCCCAAAACCAAAGGAACAAAAGACTTGCCATGAAGCCCCAAATTGTGCATAAACCTATCCACAAGAAAGGTTCCCCGTGCCATGTATCCCGAATCTTCAAGAAAGGACAAAAGAAAAAACATCACCATAATATAAGGAAAAAGCGCCAGAACATTTCCCACTCCTCCGATAAGCCCGTCAGAAAACAGAGAAGCCAGCCACGGCACTGGTATAAGAGAACTCAGCGTAGCAAGATATCCAAACCCCTTTTCTATATAGCCTGAAAGCCATGATCCAATCTGAAAGGTGGCATAAAAAATACCACCCATAGCACCCAAAAATATCACCATTCCAACAAAAGGCTGAAGAAAAAGAGCATCAAGAAAAGCAGTAAGCCTTCTTTTTGCCTGAAGGGAAATCAGCTTTCTCTTCACCACCTCCCGGGCAATTCCCATACAGAGAGACAAAACCCACTCTGTCATCACACTTCTTAAATCCCTTTTAACCTTGCTGACCAGTTCCTCTCTAATCTGAAAAATCTTTCTTCTGATCTCTTCACTCTGGCTCTCCTCTATCCCACTTTCAAGAAAACTATATGCCTTCCAGAAAGAAAAGGGAATATCAGCAGAAGCGTAAACCTCAGCTATCTTTTCTATAGCTATAGCCACCTCATCCTGTCCCAACTTGAGAGAAACAGAGATTTCTTTCTCCAGAACACCAAGAATCTCCTCTTTAAGCTTTGCAATATCATCTCCCTTGAGAGCCGAAATCCCTACCACAGGTACACCCAAAAGTTCAGAAAGCCTTGTCAAATCAAGGGAAAGCCCATCCTTTTCCGCTTCATCCATCATATTAACCACAAGAATCATGGGTACCCTCATCAGGGCTAACTGAACAGTAAGATAGAGATTTGCCTCAAGATGAGTAGCATCCAACACGTGAAGAAAAAGAGTATCTTTTGCCTCCAGTACAAAAGCCCTGGCCACCTCTTCCTCTTCGCTGAGACTGGCAAAACTATAAATCCCAGGAAGATCAATAACCGGTAGTGGATTTCCACCCACCAAAGCAATACCCTCTTTTCTTTCCACAGTGACCCCAGACCAATTTCCCACATGCTGATTGGAACCTGTGAGTCGATTGAAAATCAAGGTTTTTCCACAATTCGGTTGACCGATCAAAGCAAGCTGCTTATAAAGAAAATCTCTCATAACCTCTACCTGAATACGAGAGGCAAGCCCCCTTCCTACTGCCACCTGTCTTCCCTGAATAGCTATCAAAACAGGCCCTCTTCCATTTCGGATAACAACACCCTCCTGAATAGAAGTAAGCCCCAATTCCTGAAGTCGACGAAAACCCTTTCCCTCACCAAGTATTTGCTTTACCCGAAACCTTTTCCCCTCTAAAACCCTATCAAGTGTCTCGGTCATCTCTTCCTCCGTGTTGTTTTGACAAAAATCCCTCTATTATCCTCATGGTTTCATCGCTCACAATATGCTCCATCTGGCAGGCATCTTTTTCAGCCGTCTCTGAAGATACCCCAAGTGCCACCAGAAAATCCCTCAGAAGATAATGCCTTCGAAAAACCAGAAAAGCCATTTTCTCTCCATTTTCTGTGAGACGAATATAGCCATACCTTTCCTGTTCAATAAGGCCTTGATGACTGAGTTGTCTGAGTGCCTGAATAACCGACGGCTTAGAAACACCCAGTTTCTCGGCTATTTCCTTCACCCTGGCAAAACCACGATTTTCAGCCAGAAGATAAATAGATTCAATATAATCCTCAAGACTTCCCGTCATAGATTATCCCTATAGTTAGTTTACACTAATATTATAAATATAAACAAACTTTATGTCAAGAAAAAGGCTCTCTGGAAATTGATTTTTTCTTTCCTTTATCCTATAATATCCCAAAAGGAAGAAAGGGGATAGCATGGCTCTTTTTCATGTTCTTGAGGCACAACAATTCACAAGAGAAATACTTGAGGATCTCTTTGTCAGGGCTTCCAAACTTGAAAAAGCCCCAAAACCATCCCTTC
>JBKBIS010000066.1:0-7945 GCA_046294145.1 Brevinematales bacterium
GTACAAAAACCTCATCTTCAGCCAAAGCTTCATCAGATTCAAGTTCTGGTAGTGATTATACCTTTACTCAAAAGGTGGCAGCTGCCTATCGACAAACTGATAGCAGGATTGAGGTCAAGATGAAATATGACGATGCCAAGAGTTATGCCTATGCGCTTGAGGTGTTGGATTATGAAACGAGGACCCCTGTCAAGGTTCTTGAAAAACAGCCAGGTAAGAAAAAGGGTGAATATATTCTCACTACAGATCCTCTGGCTGCTGACAAGAACTATGTGGTGGCGGTGATCTCTGATACCAAAGACGGTAAAGTGACCAATACTTTTGAGATTCAACCAGGTGATGAATGGCTCAATCGTTATTATTCAGACAAACCTCTTGGTTGTATTTTGTCTGGGAATTCAGTCACTTTTCGTGTGTTTGCACCGCGTGCGACCAGAGTAGTTTTAGCTCTTTTTGATCGACCCTACGAAGGACCGGTAGAGGCAGAGAAGCAGCCAGGAGAGAAACAGATTGAAATGAAACGAGATGTGAATGGTGTATGGGAGGTAACTCTTCAAGGAAATTATCTTGGCAAATTCTATGGTTATCGTGTGTGGGGACCAGCAGGAGACACAGAGGATTTCAATCCCAAAATTATTGTAGCGGATCCTTATTCGAAGGCTCTGGCTACCAAGCAAGTGTCTCCTCAGCATCATCTCACTGTGATTGTAGATCCTTCTACCTATCGCTGGCAGTCAAAACAGGCTTATATGCCCTATAAACAGCATGAACTCATTGTGTATGAGATGCATGTTCGTGATATGACTATGCTTTCAAAGAATATCACCAAGAAGGGAACGTATGAGGGACTGGTGGAAGATGGCAAAGAAGGGGGACTTGCGCATCTCAAAGAACTTGGGGTGAATGCTGTCGAACTTCTTCCAACTCAGGAGTTTAACGAGATAGAGGCACCTTATATGGTAAGAGCTCCTGGTATTGTGTACAATAACTGGAATGTCTACGGTCGAAATCACTGGGGATATATGACTAGTTGTTATTTTGCTCCAGAAGCTTTCTATTTTGAGGGAGAGGTTCGTCCTGGAAAATGGATTGGTACCAGTGGGGGACAGGTATATGCTTTCAAGGCCATGGTGGATGCTTTCCACAAAAATGGGATAGCAGTTCTTATGGATGTGGTGTATAACCATGTATCTCAATATGACAGAAATGCCCTCAAGTATATAGACAAAAAGTATTACTTCTTCATGAATGAGCTGGGTACTTATGATTCCCGCTCTGGCTGTGGAAACGATTACAAGTCTGATAGACCTATGTCAAGTCGGCTTATTGTGGATAGTACCACCTACTGGGTAAAGGAATATCGTGTTGATGGGTATCGTTTTGACCTTGGAACGATTATTGACTGGAAAACGTATGAGGCTCTTGTGCCAGCTGTGAAGCAGATTAATCCCAATGCCTATTTTACTGCTGAGCCCTGGATGGGTGGTCGTGGGGAGCCTCGTGACGGTGGTGGGTATGCCTTGAATGACAATAACAATGGTTTTGACAAGAGGGGAGTAGGTGCCTGGAATGACAAGTTCCGCAATCTTGTTCGTGGTGGTGCTAATGCTTCGTATGGTTCTACTGCAGGACTTGTATTTGGAAATGCTCCTGTGGCTGAGATGAAAAAGGCTGTACAGGGATATCCAGCACTTTTCAAGTATGTAGGGAATTCCTTTAATTATATTGAATCTCACGACAACAATACCTTTGGTGATTTTCTCCGCATAGGGAACAAAGATATGAAAAAAGATGCTCTTGTGGATGTGTATACCGATGGTAAGTTTGATATTCAAAAGTATCTTGCTCTTTGTAAGCTGACAGAGAAGCAACTGAAACAGGCAAAACTTGGAGCTCTTTTCCTTTTTACTGTTCCTGGGGCGGTTATGATTCATGAGGGACAAGAGTTTGCTAGAATGAAGGTAGTTGTTCCTCCAACGACAAAGGATGTGTTCCCTGAAAACACTGGAAATTGGATAAAGAACGAAAAAGGTGAATGGGTCAATGCGGCTGATGAGAATAAAAAATGGTCGACAAAGCCTCGTCCTTGGGTTATTGATCACGATAGTTACGAGAAAGATAATGAGGCAAACTGGATCGTGTGGGAATTAAAGAAGGTGAATGCAGATCTCTATGCTTACTATCAGGGTCTTATCAAAATGAGAAGAACCTATCCAGCCTTTAGCATAGGTGCTGGTTCTCAGGTGAAGTTTATTGATGCCGTTGGTGAGGATGGAAAGACCACACTTTCTTCGGCTCTGGGCTATATCTACCCTGCAGAGGTAACGAGGGATAAATACACCTTTGTGGTATTGATCAATGGAAACTTTGGCAAGAAGGCTTCCTTTACCTTGCCTGATGGTGAATGGAATGTGATGGTTGATGGTTTGTCTGCTTCTGTGAAGGACAAAAAGGTAAATGGGACTGTGGTTCTGGATGAAATGAGTGGAATGGTTCTCTACAGGTAAAATGTGAGAAAAAAGAGGGTGCAAAAAGCACCCTCTTTTTTTATTTTTTTCAAAAATATTGCGTTTTTTTGGGGTTTTCTTACAATATATTTATCTTGATAGAGAAAAGAGGGGGTTGTATGAAGATTTTGCTTCTTAAGGCCTTGAAAAGCTGGATTCTTTCTAAGTACGGAGAAATAGCGTGGAAAAATGTGGCTACAGCAGCTGGTGTGGGTGTTCAGGAATTTAACAATCAGGATTATCATATGACAAGTGATAGGTTGAGACGATTTCTAACTATTGTTCACGAAATTCTTGATATCAGTGAGGGGGATTTTAAAAATGGTTTTGTGACCTACTGGCTGACGGATTTTTCGCCCCTTCTTTATCAAACGTATCTTCAGAAGTGTCATAACTCAAAAGAGTTACTTATCAATATCATCAATACCAACAATATGCTTTGTGAAGTACTCCCAAATTCTTTAATATCCCGGATCGATGTGAGGGAAACGTCTACCAATACCTTGTCCCTTGTGTATGCTCATGAAAAAGCTCTTGTGGATATTATTGCTATTCTTCGGAGTGCTGCTAAGGTGTACAATGATGGATTTTCTGTCCGCAAAATAAATCAGAATAGCACAGAGATTCGTTTTTGAGATGGGAGTGGTTGCTCTTGTCTTTTTAGTTGGTTTTTTCTTTGGTGTTTATGGGAATTGGGTGGACTGGATAGGTGGTGTTTTTTTGTATGGGGTGGTGATAGGTTTTCGTCGGTGGGTGCTGTGGGTGTGCTTACTGGTGGGTTTGGTTCTGGGTTTCTGGAAAGCTTCACAGAGAGAGGAATATGTTTCTGGTTATACGGAACGGATTCTTGTTATTACGTCTCATCCTTTTCTTTCTCCTGATGGAATGTATATGCATAGATCTGGGGAGTTGATCTTTTTTTCCACCACACCCTGGTTTCTGGGTGATACTGTGGCTATTCGGGGAAGGATTCGCCTCACAAAGGTAGGGAATGTGCTCTATCCTTATGAGGTTTCTCTTGTAAAACGTCAGAATTTGCTTACTTTTTTTAGCCGGATATTTCTCTTCTGGCAGGAAAATATAGAGAAGCATATACCTGCATCGTCTTTTCGATCTCTGGTATTTGCTCTTGTTCTGGGAAATAGGCTCTTTTTAGATTATGGGACAAAGCGAGAGTTTCAATTGAGTGGGCTTTTTCATCTTCTGGCTATCTCCGGGCTTCATCTGGCCTTCATTGCGGGGGCGTTCCAGAGAATTTTGGGATTTTTTTTCTCTCAGAAGAGGGCATGGTTTCTTTCTACTTTGATTCTCTCTTTGTATGCCCTTGTTGTGGGAGCGCCAGCCCCGTTAGTGAGAGCGGTGCTTTTTTTGTGGGGGTATGTGCTTCTTTGGGATGTGAGGTCAAGGCTTTTCTGGTTGGATTGGGTGTTTTTTGTAGCTGGGATATGTTGTGTGTTTCTTCCTCTCTCTTGGATAGGAATTGGCTTTTTTCTGAGTTTTCTTGCTGTTTTGGGTATTCTTCTTTTTGCAGAACCGCTTTCTTTTCTTTTTCAAAGGTTTGGGTCTTTTGGTAATCTGACGGGTGTTACGCTTTCAGCAAATCTGATGACTATTCCTCTTCTGGCTATGACATTTGGAGAGATATCTGTTTTGTCTTTGTTTGCTAATCTGGTGATTCTTCCTTTTTTTCCATTTTTTCTTGGGGGATGTTTTGTGACAGGTGTATGGGCTATCTTTGGTTGTGTGGCTTCCTGGTTTTTGATGTTTTTTGAGAAATTTTGGGGCGTAATAGCTACGCTTATTTACTTTTTTTCCTTAGGTGGGAGTTTTCACTTTTCTTTGTCTTTTCGTGTGGTGGGCTGGTGGTATGCGATTTTTGGGGCTTTTCTTCTCTGGCGAATGCTTGGGATTTGGAAAGCCTCTTTGGTCTTTTCTCAAAAAGATGAGATCATGAAATGAATGGGCTTCATGGGAGAATAGAAAAAGAAAATATCCAATTTTCGCGGATAATGTTCCGTATGTACACTTGATTGTGGCTTCTACTTGTATTTTTTTGTTTTTCTCTCTACAATAAAATTCACTTTTTGATAGAAACAAAGAAAGGAGGATAGTATGGCTATTTCCAAGAAAACGGTGAGAGATATTGATCTCAAGGGCAAGCGAGTGGTGATGCGTGTGGATTTTAATGTGCCTATGAAGGATGGGGTTATTCAGGATGATACTCGCATTCGGGCAGCTCTTCCTACCATTGAGTATGTGCTCAAGCAGGGGGCTAAAAGCCTGGTTCTCATGTCTCACCTTGGGGATCCTAAAAAGGATATGCAAAAAGCAAAAGAAAAAGCAGAGAAGGAAGGCAAGCCTTTTGATGAAAAGAAGTACATCGAAGGTAAGCACAAGATGGCTCCTGTGGCAGCGCATCTTGCCAAACTTCTTGGCAAAGAGGTGAAACTGGCACCATCCTGTATGGGACCTGAGGTCAAGGCTATGGTAGATAGTTTGCCGGAGGGTGGTATTCTCATGCTGGAAAATACTCGTTTTCATTCCGAAGAAACCTCCAAAGATGTTGCTGAGCGTGAAAAGATGGCAAGAGAGCTGGCTTCTTATGGGGATGTTTATGTGAATGATGCCTTTGGTACGGCTCACCGTGCTCATGCCTCTACTACCGATGTGGCCAAATTTCTTCCTGCTGTTGCGGGTTTTCTGATGGAAAAGGAACTTGAGTTTCTTGAGGAAAAGGTGGTCAAAAATCCGGCTAAACCCTTTGTGGCTATTGTAGGTGGTGCCAAGGTGTCATCAAAAATAGCGGTACTTGAGAGTCTTCTGAACAAGGTGGATCGTCTCATTATTGGTGGAGGAATGGCTTATACCTTCCTCAAGAGTCAGGGGATGGAGGTTGGGGCATCGCTTGTTGAAGATGATATGCTTGATACAGCTAAAGAAATTCTTGAAAAAGCCCAAAAGAAGGGTGTGCAGATTCTCTTGCCTCTTGATAATGTGGTAACTCAGGAGTTTTCTGCTGAAGCTGCCTACAAGGTGGTGGAAAGAGGTCAGATAGAGGCAGGCTGGATGGGAATGGATATTGGGCCAAAGAGTATTGAGGCTTTTACAGAGGCACTCAAAGGGGCAAAGACTGTATTCTGGAATGGGCCACTGGGTGTATTTGAATTTCCCAATTTTGCCAGAGGAACGATTGCTATAGCAGAGGCTCTGGCAAAACTTCCCGATTGTATTACGGTAATTGGTGGAGGAGATTCTGTTTCTGCGGTGAATAAAGCTGGTGTGGCTGACAAGATGTCCCATATTTCGACGGGTGGGGGAGCTTCACTGGAGCTCGTAGAAGGCAAGGTGCTTCCTGGTGTGGCTGCCCTGATGGATAAATAAAGACAAGGAGAAAAGAATGCGTAGACCGTTTATTGCGGGAAACTGGAAGATGTACAAAACTCCCACTGAAGCAAAGGCATTTGCCCGGGAGTTAAAAAAAGCCCTGGAGGATGTGAAGGATAGAGATATCCTGGTGGGTGTTTCTTTTGTCAATATTGCTGGAGTAGTAGAGGAACTCAGGGCTTCCAATATCTGGGTGGCTGCTCAGAATATGTACTATGAGAAAGAAGGGGCTTTCACCGGAGAAATTTCTCCTGTCCAACTTAAAGATGCAGGGGTGACACATGTGATTCTTGGACATTCTGAGAGGCGCCATATCTTTGGTGAAACTGATGAGATGATTAACAAGAAGGTAAGGTCTGCTCTGGATCATGGACTTTTGCCTATTCTGTGTATTGGAGAGCTTCTTGAAGAAAGGGAAAAGGGGCAGACTGAAGTAGTGTGTAAGCGGCAGGTGGTGGAGGCTTACAAGGGACTTTCCAGAGAGGAAGCTCTCAAGGTAACCATTGCCTATGAACCAGTCTGGGCTATTGGTACTGGTAAGACCGCAACCCCTGAAGATGCCAATCAGGTTCATGCTTATGTGCGCAAAGTACTTGCAGAACTTTATGATGCTGAAGTAGCAGAAAAAACCAGAATTCAGTACGGTGGATCTGTGAAACCTGAAAATATTGATGCTCTCATGGCACAGGAGCATATTGATGGTGCCCTTGTGGGGGGAGCAAGTCTTAAGATTGACTCATTTATACGAATTGTGCGATTTCAATAATCCTACCAGAAAATATCTTTCCCGGCCCTCTTTTGAAGGGTCGGGAAAGATGAATTTTTCCTTTATTTACTTGACTTTTTTCTGAAATGGTATATAATATATAAAAGATAAGGAGAGTAAATGAGTGGAGTCATGACTATGACAACACGGTATTTCGATCTTGAGCGGCAGGTGAAGGATGTTATTCACGAGATCGAAGTTTACAAGTGGATTGAGTCCGAAAAACGTGGTTATGACATTGGTCTCCGTCAGGCAACCCGTGAATGGATCGAAAAACACTACAATGATTGGTTCATGTATAATGTCCAGCGTTATATTCGTCATGAATAACGCCTGATCTTCTTCATCTTCCCATGTGAGGGGGAACTCTTGAAAAGATTTTTCCTGGTTATAGGGGTGATTCTTTTTCTTGTTGTGGGGGGGCTCGTAGGAAGTATTGTTTATCTGTATCTTCAGTGGCCTGCAGATAGGGTACTTGCCCTGGTGAATGAGACTTTAACGAGAGAGTATCGTCTCTCTATAGAGGTTTCTTCGGCAAAGATTGACTGGCTCAGTGGAGTTCGGCTGGAGAATTCCAGGCTTGTCGAAACAGGGGGCAAGGTTCTTCTTGAGGCAAAAAGTGTCAGTGCCTCCTATAACCTTGTGGCGCTTCTTCAGAAAACGTTGAAATTTTCTAAGCTATCTATTCGTGGTTTATATGCGAGCATTGAGGATATAGAGAATGTGGTAAAAAGATTTCAGGTTCCTTCTTCACAGAAAAAATCTTCCGGAGGATTTGGCTTTGTTATCCAGCAGCTGGTGTTTGTTGATTCGCAGGTAGTGTACAACAGTATTCCTCTGAATGTGAACGTAACCTGGAATTTGGGTTCTCTTACTACTCCAGCTTCTTACAATGGCACTCTGATGAGTATGTATGGAAAGGCTACTTTTCAGGGGAAGGGAAAAACTATCCGTTTTCAGGTAGATGATATGGAGGTGGGGAGATTTTTTCCGGCTGGCAAGGATTTTGTCGTCAAAAGAGTCAATGGGGAAGTGTATCTTCAGGGTAGTCAATGGCTTGTGAAGGGGACATCTTTTTCTCTTCTCTGGCAATCCAATCATATAACCTCATCTCGTTATCAACTTCTTTATGATATCAAGAAGGAAAATATTCTGCTTTTTGATACGATGGTTCGATATAATACGAGCGAAGTAATCATTTCCAATCTGTTTTATAATCCAAAACAAAAGTTTGCCTATGGGGTGGTAGAAAATCTGGTTTTTCGTGTTGGAGATGTGCTCCAGGGTG